>CAYVDF010000069.1:0-9521 GCA_964450475.1 uncultured Pseudactinotalea sp. | reverse complement strand
CCCACAGGTGCATGCCCTGCATGTTCGGGTGAATCTTATCCGGCTGCAGATTCCCAGGATTTTCACGCACGGCCTTGTTCCAGTCGGCAACCGCAACATTGGGGTACTTTGCCGCCATCGCGGCGTAGTTCGCGTTCGTTGCTTCGACGAAGGTGGAAGCGGAGTAAAGGTTAACGAACACGATGCGGCGTTCGGGGCCGAGCGCCGCAATGACATCTTCCAGGATGTCGCTCTCACGGGCGCCCGCGTTGGTGCCGGCGGCGAGCACGACGACGGGGCCGATCTTGCCGGCGGCGAGTGCACTGTTCACCTCGGTGCGCACAGCGGGCCACTGGCGGTTCGACTCAGCGTTGACCTTCACCCCAGGCAGCGCCTGGGTCAGGCCGGGCGCGGCAACGTAGAGCATCGAATCGCCGACGGTGTAGATCTCCTGGGGGGTGACCGTAGTTGCCGGGAGAACTCCATCAGGAGTAGGTTCCGGCTCAGGTTCGGGCGACGGCTCAGGTTCCGGCTCGGGCTCTGGTTCTGTCGATGGTTCGGGAGTTGCTTCGGGCGTGGGCTCGACTGATTCCACCGGTGAGGGCGACGGCTCGGGCTCGGGGTCGGTAACCGGGCCTTCGGGGGCAGCATTGATGTACGCCTCGGCTTCCTTCATCGACTTCTCGAGCGTCGACTCAGTTGGCGCGGTGAGCATCGCGAGAGCGAACATCGCCACGAGCGTCGTGCTCGCTACCCCAACGACGAGGCGAGCGCGCGGTGCAACGGAGGTAATCCAATCGGCAATCGAGGCGAACGTCGCCTTGAACCCATTGCGGCGGATTGGGTTCTCAACGTAGGTGTAACTCAGTGCTGCGAGCCCGAGCGTGGCGGTGAGTGCCACCGCGCGGGAGACCCACCACGACGGTGAGTCGGGTACGGTGGCCGGCCAGGCGGCGTCAACAATCAAAATCGCGGGCCAGTGCCACATGTAGATGCCGTAGGAGCGGTGGCCGACCCATTCGATGGGCGCGAGGGTGAGGACTTTGGTCAGGCGGGTCGGGGTGCCGGGGAGGGCGGCGACCATGGCCGCGGTGCCGATGGAGGCGAGCACGAGGCCGCCGCGGTAGGCGAAGGCGCCTTCGCCGTCGACGTTGATCATCAGGGTGATAACGAGGGCGAAGCCGGCGATCGCGAGCGGGGTGCGAAGGCGCTGCCAGGTTTGGGTATCGAAGAAACGGAATTCGGGGGCGGCCATCGCGAACGCGAGGGCGGCGCCGATGAGGAGGCCGAAGCCGTGGGTGTCGGTGCCGTAGTAGACACGGGTGATGTTCTCGGGGGTGAAGATGATCGCCATCGAGATCGCCGAGACGGCTGCCGCGGCGAGCAGCACGATGACTTTGGTGCGCGCGCGTGGGATCGCGGCCATGATGATGATCGCGAGGATGGGCCACACAAGGTAGAACTGTTCCTCTACCGCGAGCGACCAGAAGTTCATGAACAGGTTCGGGACCGATGCGGCGAAGTAATCGGCGCCGGCGAAGATCTCGAGCCAGTTGTTGGAGAACGTCAGCGCCCCGAAGACGTGGCGGCCGATGCCAACGAGAAGGTCGCCGCCGGCGAAGTACGCGGCCACCGTTGAGACGATGACGACCGTAACGAGCGCGGGCAGCAGGCGGCGGGCGCGGCGGACCCAGAAGTTCGGCAGGTCGATCCGGCCGTTTTTCGCGAGTTCGCGGATGAGAAGCGTGGTAATGAGGAAGCCGGAGATGACGAAGAAGACGTCAACACCGATGAACCCGCCTTTGAGCGTTTGCGGGCGCAGGTGAAAGATGAGGACCGCAATGATCGCGAGCGCGCGCCACGCATCGAGGCCTTCGATCCACCACCGGCCCCGGTCTTGGGTTTCGGTGCCCGGCCTGACGGAGCCGGCCGCGGAGTTAGATTGGCGGCGGGGCGGCGGTTGCACCGCTTGCGGCTGCTCAGTACGCGGCGGCAGAGTTTGCGTCGACATGCGCGTTGCTGCGGTGCGCCCCCGGTGGAGGTCTGCCCGGCGCGGGAGTGGTTGTTGGGCGGCAGAAATCACGCGCCCTTGCTGGGGCGCTCGAGATCGCTCAGTGGAACCGATGTGTTCCGCTGCCATCACCTCCTGCCGTACTAGGCCAAGTGTAATGAGGAGGAGGCGACGGAATGTCATTCCCGCGCCGAAATAGTGGGCAAAATTATCCGCCGAGGCGAGGCTCTGCGACTCGGCGCGCGGGCGGCGTCCTAAAGTTTCGTGACGGGGGTGTATCGAAGAAGGAGGCGCTTGATGACCCCGTCGCCGAAATCGACGTGTGCAACCGCGTTACGGGTGCCGGGTTTTTCCATGTTGACGACGCGGCCCATGCCGTAGGCATCGTGGGTGACGCGGTCGCCGATGTCGAGGCTCGGCATGTCGGGGAGCGGCGTGGCGGAACCGAACGAGGGTGTGCCTGAGTCTGTTTTTTGACGGCGCACGCTGACGCCCTCGCGGTAGGAGCCAAAGCCTGTGCGACCCGAGCGCGGGCCCGTGGAGCGGACGTAGGCATCGCCTTCGCGCAGGCTAGTCATTGCCGATTCGGTGCGCTTCCATTCGATGAGGTCGTTGGGAATGTCCGCGATGAAGCGCGACTCGGGCAGCTCGTTCGGCACGCCCCACGTGGTGCGCACCGCGGCGCGGGTGAGGAAGAGCCGTTCGCGCGCACGGGTCAAGGCGACGTAGGCGAGGCGGCGCTCCTCAGCGAGCTCCTGCTGGTCGGCGAGCGAGCGGGAGTGAGGGAACGTGCCGTCTTCGAGTCCGGTAACAAACACGCACGCGAACTCCAGGCCCTTGGCGGTGTGGACCGTCATGAGTGTGACCATGCCGGCGTCATCGTCGGGGATCTGGTCCGCATCGGCGACGAGGGCGACGCGCTCGAGGAAGTCTCCAAGCGTTGCGCCTGGGTTCTCGTCGGTGAACTCCTGGGCGACGGCGTGGAGTTCGGCGAGGTTTTCTACTCGTGAGGCGTCTTGCGGGTCGGAGGATTCGCGCAGGGTGGCGAGGTAGCCGGAGGCGTCGAGGATTTCGTCGAGAATTTCGGCGGGGCTCGCTGCATCGGCAGCAAGCGCGCGCACCGCGGTGAGCATGTCACGGAACTCGGTGAGGTTCTTGATGGCGCGGGTGCCGAGTCCGAGCACGTTGTCGAGGTCGTCAAGCGCTGCCCCGAACGAGATGTTGTGACGTTCGGCGTGGGCGGCGACCATGGATTCGGACTGCGCACCGATCCCCCGCTTGGGTTCATTCAAGATGCGGCGCAGGTTGACCGAGTCGTCCGGGTTGGCGATCGACTGCAGGTACGCGAGGGCGTCCTTGATTTCTTTTCGTTCGTAAAAACGTGTGCCACCAACAACCCGGTAGGGGATCCCGCGGCGGATGAGTACCTCTTCCATCGCGCGCGATTGGGCGTTGGTGCGGTAGAAGACCGCGATGTCTTTGGGCTGCGCGTGGCCGGCGTCGATGAGAGCGTCGATCTCCTCGCCAACGTAGCGGGCCTCATCCTGTTCCGTATCGGCGACATAGCCTATGAGCGGCTCGCCTGCGCCAGAGTCCGTCCACAAGTTCTTCGACTCTCGGCCCTCGTTGAGTTCGATGACGGCGTTGGCAGCGGACAGAATATTTTGGGTCGAGCGGTAGTTCTGCTCCAGCAGGATGGAGTGAGCGTTCGGGTAGTCCTTGCCGAACTCCTCGATGTTGCGGATGGTGGCACCGCGGAAGGCGTAGATCGACTGGTCGGCGTCGCCCACCACGGTGAGCTCTGCGGGAGGCAGCGCGTTTGCGTGCGGCGACTGCTCGCCGTCCGCACTCTCACCGGCGTAGCCGACGAGTTCGCGCACGAGCACATACTGGGCGTGGTTGGTGTCCTGGTATTCGTCGACGAGGATGTGCCGGAACCGGCGCCGGTAGTGCTCGGCGATCGCGGGGAAGGCTTGGAGCATGTTGACGGTCATCATGATGATGTCGTCGAAGTCGAGTGCGTGGGCTTCACGGAGACGCTGCTGGTAGCGCGTGTATGCCTGGGAGAGCGCCTGGTCGAACGGGTTGTTTTCGCTAACGGATGTGGCGTATTCATCGGGGTCGATGAGTTCGTTTTTCAGGTCGGAGACCTTGCGCGAGAAGACCTTGGGGTTGAAGCGTTTGGGGTCGAAGTCGAGCTCGCGGCAGACCATGTTCATGAGCCGCTGGGAGTCGGCCGCATCGTAAATCGAGAACGTCGAGCGAAGGCCGATGTTCGTGGCTTCACGGCGCAGGATGCGCACGCATGCAGAGTGGAACGTGGAGATCCACATGTACCGCGCGCGGGGGCCGATCATCTCCTCGATGCGTTCGCGCATTTCCGCGGCGGCTTTATTCGTGAAGGTGATCGCGAGGATCTCACCGGTGCGGGCGCGTCCCGTTGCGAGAAGGTAGGCGATGCGGTGTGTGAGGACCCTCGTTTTGCCCGAGCCGGCTCCGGCAACGATGAGGAGCTGATCGCCCTCGTACGTGACGGCCTGCTTCTGCTGCGGGTTCAGCCCGTCGGTGAGGTAGTCGGTGTTGACCTTCGCGGCTTCCACGAGGTCGGCTGCCTGCCCGTTGGTCGGGTCGTCGTAGCCCCACAAACCGGGCAGCGGTGTGGTCTCGCGGCGGGCATCGGGCAGCGGAAGGTCATCAAAAAGGGAACTCATCGCATCCAAGCTTAACCCTCCCCTGGGACGGTGCGGAGCGGGCTGTGGGTAGTGCGGATGCCCCTGCAGAAATGACAAACGCCGCAGCGATGCTGCGGCGCGTCAAAGCCAGCCGGGCGTGCCCGGGCTAGGAAAAATTCACCAGAGAACGGCGATCGCCACGTTGAGGGCGGTAAGGCCGGCGATTGCGCCGAGGTAACCACTCGTGACCTTGTTCTTGTCGCGCTGGCCGAGGATGACCATCGCGGTGATGACGAGCGCAACGAGGAGCTTGACGCCGATCTTGATGTTGTTGACGCTGCCGTCGCCCATCTCGTAAATCCCCACGATGAGGATCCCGGTGATGAGGGCGGTCAGCACACCGTGCAGCATTCCCTTGGGGATCTGCGGGGTGCGGATAGTTGCGAGCGCACCACCAAAGACGATGGCCCACCCAATCAGGTGGAGGACAATAAGAATTCCAGTGAGAATACCCATAACATCCAGAGTATCTATCCGAGCTGGGAACTACCTGACAGAGTGTCAGAAATGTGGGCGTTCGTGGCGAGGTTCACACCGAGCTACACGATGCGGCGCAGGGTCGCCCACCGGGTCAGTTCGTAACGGGATGTGAGCTGGAGTTTGCGCAGCACCGCAGAGACGTGGCTCTCCACTGTCTTGATGGAGATAAATAATTCTGCCGCCGCCTCCCGATACGTGTAGCCGCGGGCAATGAGACGCATGACCTCTTGCTCTCGCGCCGAGAGGGAATCGACATCCCCGGCGGTTTCCGGGGCTGCGGGTGCGCGGAAGGCATCGAGCACGAAGCCGGCGAGCCGCGGAGAGAACACCGCATCGCCGCCCGCGACTCGGTGGATCGCATCGATGAGTTCCCCGCTGTCGATTGATTTAGTGACGTAGCCGCGGGCGCCGACGCGAATGACGCCGACGACATCCTCGGCCGCATCAGAGACGGAGATCGCTAAGAACTTGACCCGATCAAACAGAGGCGCGCATTCGCGAAGCACGTCGATCGCCCCACCGCCGGTGCCGCCGGGCAGGTGCACATCGAGGAGTACGACCTCGGGCTTGAGACCCTTGACAGCGGCGATGGCGCCCTCAACGTCGGCGGCCTCTCCGACGATGTCGATATCGCCGGCGAGTTCGGCTCTCAGGCCTGCACGTACGAGCGCGTGATCATCAACGACGACGACTCTCATCTTCCCTCTCAAAATTGTTTTCTCTGCTCATCGGCACGGGCAGGCGAAGGTGAACTTCGGTGCCAGTATTCCCGCTGCGGATTGTGGCCTCCCCACCGTGGCGGCGCATCCGGCCCTCGATCGAGTCGCGTACGCCGCGGCGGTCATCGGGCACGGCCGAGGGGTCAAATCCGGGCCCGCGGTCACGCACGAACACCTCCCACACCTCGGGGGTGAACTCGGCGAAGACGCGCACGTCGGTGCGCCCGTGACGGGCGGCGTTGGTGATTGCCTCGCGCGTTGCCGCAACGAGCGGCCTGGCAAGGGCGGCGGGTTCGGTGGCATCACCAACCGTGACGACGTCGATGGGCACCTGCCAGTCGAGCTCGACTGCCTGCGCGATATTGGCAACCTCGGACGCGAGCGAACCCGCTGGGGCATCGGTGCCCGAGTAGAGCCATTCACGCAGCTCGCGCTCCTGGGAGCGGGCGAGTGCCGTGACGGCGGCCGGATCGTGGCTGCGGGATCGAATGAGCGCGAGCGTCTGCAGCACGGAATCGTGCAGGTGCGCGGCAATGTCGGCGCGTTCAGCCTCGCGCACGCGCTCGGCGTGCTCCCCGCTCATGTCGCGCCAAAGGCGCGCAGCAATCGGAAACAGAATCACCGCCGTCACAACGAGGAGGACAGCCGTGGCGAACAGTGCCCACCCGACGTCCGCAAGGGGCCGGTTGCGAGCGAGTAGGGTAACGAATGCGGTGGCGGCGACGGCCCACCCTATTCCGACGGTGAAGACTGCGGGACGCGGGAGGTCGGCGTCGCGCACTTTCATTTGCCCCCACGCGAGTGCGGCCCCGATGAGGGCGAGGATGCCGGCGATTCCCCAGGCGAGGAAGAGGGATTCGACGTCAGAGATGAGTACGACTCCTACGACTCCGGCGAGCGCGGCTCCGACCAGAACGAGGTAGCGGGCGCGGCCGTCATCACCGGTTGGCGTCAGGCGCCTCGCCATGCGGCGATCACCCGTGGGGCGATCTTCTACCGCGGGTTTCACCGCGCCCTCGTTCGGCATGAGTGCCCACAGCACGAGGTAAGAAATGAGTCCAAAACCGAGGAACGCCGTCAACACGACAGTCGCAATGCGAACACCACCGAGGGGCCAACCGAGATGGCGCGCGAGGCCAGCGCACACGCCGGCGATCATGCGCGAGCGCGGGCGTTCAAGAGGTGGACGCGTTGTGGGCATGTCAATATCGTCGCACGCTTGGGAGAGGTTTCGGGCAGTGGGTGGGTGAATTCAGGGTTCAATCAGGGTGTTCCCTGATAGCGCGCTGGATGCGCGGCGGGGTTTAGTTGAAGCATGCAGAACAACACATTCGGCTCAGCATTCTTCGACTCCATCCGCAGGTCTGGGATCTACCGCGACGACGATCGCTGGTTCGGAGGGGTCGCATCAGGCTACGCCGCGCGCATGTCCATCAGTCCACTCTTAGTGCGCGCGGCGTTCATCGTTTTGACGTTCTTTGGCGGAATCGGCGCGATCATCTACGGGATCTCGTGGGCGCTGCTCCCGGAGAAGAGCGACGGCCGTATCCACCTGCAGGAAGCGTTCGCGGGGCGTTTCGACGGCGCGCTCGCCCTCGCCGGTGCCGTCACCTTGATGGGTCTGATCTCCTCAGGCGGGTCGATTCCGGTGTTCGGCCTCATGTTCGCCCCTTCGATATTCAATCCCGCGGGGCTCGCCGCCGCATTGCTCGTTGTGGGCACGATCGGCGTGGTCGTCGGCGGGATTGTGTTGCTCGTGATTTACCTACTCAAACCAAAAACGCCGCCTTCCCCACCTGAGTATCCGGCCGGGGGCTACCCCGGTGAGCCGGTGGCAGATCCTCACGAACCCGCGCACAGCCAGGCGGCCTACGCCCACACAGGCAACCAGCCGCACGAATATGAGCAGGCGTATGCCGTGCCCGCACAGCACTACCCGCCCACCTACACCGCAACCGCGGTGCAGGACGCTCCGGCGACTCACGCTGATCCCGTCGCCGAGCACGCCCCTCCCCCGCCGCCGGTGTATCAGAAGGCGCACCCGACCAAGTTCCGGGCACCTGGCCCAGGCCGGCGCGTGTACCTCCTCGCAATCGCGTTGCCGCTGCTCGCCGCCGCGGGAATCCTCGCGATCTGGCAATGGACCAGCCTGGAGATCTCGTTCCCGATCGTCGCGATCTTCGCAACAGCCGCGATCATCCTTGGGCTCATCACGATCGCGCTCGGGATCGCCGGGCGCCGCGCTGGGGCAATCAACCTGCTCCTCATAGCTGCACTCACCGGTGGCGCGATCTCTGGCGCCGCAACGTACAACCCCGGCGGCGGCAACTTCCTCGGCTGGAGTCCCCAGACCGAGGATGTGCAAACGGTCGACATCGCGATCGAATCGATGGAGGACCTCCGCCAGATCGACTGGAACGACCTGCGTTCGTTTGCGTGGATCAACCTCGACATCATCATGGCACCGGAGCAGATCGACGCCGATTCCCGGATCAGGATCGATCTGCCACCTGGCCTGGGCGTTGCCGTCTTCGTCCGCGAGGACCTACCCATCGATTTCAGCGTCAGCGGGTTTGGCGCCTACGTCACCGGCGAGTTCTACAGGGGAACCCTCGAGACCAAACGCGCAACGGGCGGCCCCGATGCCGGCCTGTCGCTGTCGAACGGCGGATCCCTGCATTACCAGAACTTCCCCGCCGACAACCCCTTCACCATCCATTTCCACGCACCCAACAGTGCCGTCGATTACCGCACCTGGAGCAACGAATGACCACCGAAACTATTGTTGACGGCGTACCCGCACCTCAACCTGTCAGCCCGGCCAAGCCGCCGCACCGCCCGCGCACGATCGCGTGGGGCGCGGCAAGCGTCTCGATCGGAGTTCTCCTCCTCGCCCTCGCGCTCGGGTACTGGTTCTCTCCGTTCGCGATCCTCATTTCGATCCTTGGACTGCTCGGCCTCGTGGCGCTGCTCTTGGCGGTGATTCCCCAGCCTGCGCCACCGGTCGAAGTTGTCAGTGCACCGCAGGACGCACTGCCGACGCAGATGTACGAACCGGAACCGAGCGATGAGCCACTCGCCCACGATGAGACCGAGGTCGCCGGGTCGGACGATCACACCGAGGTGCTTCCCGCCGATGGTCAGACCGAGGTGCTGGAGGCGAACGAGGACTGACTCGTAGCCGCCGCATAGAGCGCATCGACGTGGGCAACGATTGATTCCCACGCATGGTTTTCTAGGCCGGATCCACCAGGGTCCGGCCTAGAGCTTTCCACCGCGGCGGTGAGTGCGTGCTCGTCGCCGTGCCTCAGGGTGCGCATACCCGCCGCGCGAGCTCCGGTGAGGTGGGGATCGAGGGAGCAGGCAGAAAAATAAATTTCGTGCTCGGCTGCGAGCGCTGCGAACACCTCATCTGGGGCATCACCAAGAACGATCTCTGCTCCTGGCACGGCGTGGCTTTGTGGACCCACCGCCGTAACGACAAAGCCGCTCAGCCCGCGGGCGGGCAACGCCGCGAGCACCGCGTGGGTCAGGTCGCCGGCGTGGAAAAGAATATTTTTCTCCTCGCCCGGACCCCGCCGCTGCCCTGCCGCGATCCAC
>CAYVDF010000068.1:0-9613 GCA_964450475.1 uncultured Pseudactinotalea sp. | reverse complement strand
CGACACCCTGGCGGTGATCCCCGACTCCTGCTACGCCGGCGTCTACCAGGCCGTGATCGAGGACTGCCGCGCGATCGGCGCCTACGACCCGGCCACGATGGGCTCGGTGCCGAACGTCGGGCTGATGGCTCAGAAGGCCGAGGAGTACGGCAGCCACGACAAGACCTTCGAGATCCCCGCCGCCGGCACTGTCAAGGTGGTCGACTCCGCGGGCGAGGTGCTCATGGAGCACGAGGTGAACGCCGGCGACATCTGGCGCGCCTGCCAGACCAAGGACGTGCCGGTCCAGGACTGGGTCAAGCTCGCGGTCAACCGCGCGCGCGCCACCGGCGATCCGATCGTGTTCTGGCTCGACGAGAACCGGGCACACGACGCGAACCTCATCGCGAAGGTCAACGCCTACCTGCCCACTCACGACACCGACGGGCTCGACATCCGCATCCTCTCCCCCGTGGAGGCCACGAAGCTCTCGGTGGAGCGCATCCGGGCGGGCCTGAACACGATCTCGGTCACCGGGAACGTGCTGCGCGACTACCTGACCGACCTGTTCCCGATCCTCGAGCTCGGCACGAGCGCCAAGATGCTCTCGGTGGTGCCGCTGATGAACGGCGGTGGCCTCGTTGAGACCGGCGCCGGTGGATCGGCGCCGAAGCACGTGCAGCAGCTCACCGGTGAGAACTACCTCCGTTGGGACTCCCTTGGTGAGTTCCTCGCCCTCGCTGTGTCGTTTGAGCACCTCGCGCAGACGACCGGTAACGCTCGCGCGCAGGTTCTTGCGGACACGCTTGACCGAGCCACGGGAACCTTCCTCAACGAGAACCGCTCCCCTGGCCGCCGCCTTGGCACGATCGACAACCGTGGAAGCCACTTCTACCTCGCGCAGTACTGGGCGGGCGAGCTTGCCTCCCAGACTGAGGATGCCGAACTCGCCGAGGTGTTCGCACCGCTTGCGAAGACCCTCGTCGATAACGAAGCAAAGATCGTGTCCGAGCTCAACTCCGTGCAGGGCTCCCCTGCTGACATCGGCGGATACTACCTGCCCAACCCGGAGATGACCGAGGCGATCATGCGTCCCTCGGCGACGTTCAACGAGGCTCTGGCCTCGCTCAACGCCTAAGCGTTTTACGCCTCAGCGGGGGTAGCACATCGACTACGGTGTGCGACCCCCGCTGTGCTATGTGCTGGCTGTGCCAATCCCGTGCGACCTGGGATCAGGGCTGCCTGGGAACTAAATGTTCTCCGTGACGATCCCGAGTACCACAATCATGAGCCCCAGCACTGCGAGAAATAGGGTGTCGAAGCGGGTGGAACGCGCTTCAAGTGCGCCTGTGCCCTTGAGCATTGCGCGCGCCGCCGCTAGTGCAATCAGTGCGATTCCCGCCACGACAATCGCACCACGAGAGGACCACACAACCGCGAGAAGAGCCACGACCATCGTCCCCGCAATTGCGATGAGAGAGGCGGGCTGAAATTCTTTGGACGTCACGAGGTGTAGCCTATCGCGGTACGGTTGTCGTGTGCCCACAGTGATCATTGGCGCCGGCCTTGCAGGTCTGCGCACCGCAGCAGAACTCCGCGACGCAGGATACGGCGAAAAAATAATTATTATTGGCGCCGAAAAGCACCCGCCCTATGACCGGCCGCCGCTGTCGTCAGCACTTTTGTCTGCCCCTGATCCCGTGTGGCTGGCTGAAGACTTGAGCATTGAATGGCCAGGCATCGCCAACGAGATCCACCTGCAGGTGCGCGCGACGGGCCTCACGCCGGGGTCGCCCTCGATCGTGCACACGGACACCGCCGGGGATATTGCCGCAACAAACGTCGTCATCGCAACAGGCGCGAGGGCGATCAACCCATGGCCCGGCACCTTGACGCTGACGACTCTCGACGACGCGGCTCGGCTGCGGGCCTCGCTCGCAGGCGGAGCCAAGGGCGTCGCGATAATCGGGGCAGGCTGGATTGGGGTAGAACTTGCGCACGTCCTCGCCGGTGCCGGCCACGCCGTGACTCTCATCGAAGCAGGCGAGCACCCGCTGGCAGACCGCCTCGGTGACGCCGCTCCCCTCGTCGCGCAGTGGCTGAGCAACGTCGACGTGCTCACGGGCGCCGCAGTGACAGGGGTCGAGGGCACAACCGTGCACACGGAATCGGTGAGTATCGATGCCGATATCGTGATCACGGCGGTCGGCATGCGGCCCGAAACCTCATGGCTCGATGGCTCGGGCGTGGTGCGTGATGAACGCGGGTTCATTCCCGTGGATGGCTCGGGCAGAGCACGCGTCGTTTCTGACGCTGGTGTGACACCTCAGGTGTGGGCTGTTGGGGATGTGGCGAGCCGAGAAAATAATATTTTTGGACGTATCGACGGTGGCCACTGGTTCTCTGCGCTGCGCGACCCGGCGCAGATCGCCGCGGATATCGCCGGGATTGAGATTCCGGCAGATTCGGTTCCTGAAATATTTTCTGACCAGGGTCCCCATCGCATCGTTGTTCTCGGCTCCTTACACGGTGATGAAACAGTGCTACGGGGCGATATTGACTCTGGTTCCTGGGTGTTATTTCACCTCGAGGGTGGGCGGTTAATCGGCGCGGTCGCCGCGAACTCCCCCAGGGAGACGTCCCTACTTCGGCGCGCGCTCTCCCGCGCAGAGCTTCTGGAGATTACCGCTGAGGACCTAGCCGACGAGTCGGTCCCGCTGCGGCGCCTACTTCGCCCCTGAAACGAAACGGCCATTCAGCACCACCTGTGCCGCGGCACAGAACGTATTCATAGGCCGGCACAGGCGCTGCACGTGAGGGCAGGCGTTGATTGTTTGACACCAGGCACTGGGAGCGCTACCCGCGAGTGCACCATAGCGTACGCTTAGCCTCAGGCAACTCAAATCCACATCCGGAGACGCAATGTCTCGTCGACATTCAAATGCCCCAAAACGCACAGGCTTGAAGGTCTTTGCCCTCATCGTCGCGGCCATCCTCGCTATTGGTGTCGCGGTCGCTGGCATATTCGTGTTTAACCTCATGCGTGAGTTCGACTCGGGCAGAACAGTTGTCGAGAACGCGTTTCCCAAGGAGGAAGACCGCCCGGCACCTCCAGAACCCGAGAGCGACGCAGCCAAGGCCCAAAATATCCTGCTGCTCGGATCCGACGCACGATATGAGATCGGTGACGATATCGATGAAATCACGGGCACCCGCGCCGATGCAATCATGGTTTTACATATTCCCGCGGAGCGTGACGATATCCAAGTGATGTCGATCATGCGAGACAACTGGGTGCCGATAACAGGCCATGGCTACAACAAGATCAACGCGGCGCTTGCTTTCGGCGGCGTCTCACTCATGGTCGACACCGTCGAGAAGTTTATTGATTCCCGCATCGACCACGTCGCCATCATTGACTTCGAAGGTTTCAAGGGTCTGACGGACTCCCTTGGCGGCGTTGAGGTGACGAGCGCGAAAGCATTCCGCGCAGGTGGGCACAGTTTTACGGCCGGAACCCAACGCCTCAACGGTGATCAGGCCCTCGCGTTTGTACGGGAACGTAACTCTTTCGCGGATGGTGACTACCAACGCGCCCGCAACCAGCAGGCATATCTCAAGGGTCTCTTCACCGAACTACTAAGCCGCGATACCCTCACCAGCCCATCGACGATCTCAGATGCTGTCTCATCCATCTCGCCCTACCTCACCGTAGATGAGGGACTGAGCGTGTCATATCTCGCGCCACTCGCAGTGGACATGCGGAACATCCGCTCTGCAGACATTCGCTTCTTCACATCGCCCACGCTCGGCACGGGATGGGAAGGCACCCAATCCGTGGTTCGTCCAGACTGGGACCGGATTAATGAGCTGCGTGAGCACTTCCGTAACGACACGCTAGAAGAATACGAGCCCTGAGGAAGGACCCCACCACCGCTCGCACGCGACGCGTGCCTCTTCGTGAGAAAATGAAGCGGCTGCGACCCAGGATTACCTAAGCCGCAGCCGCGGAGAGAATCTTAGTGTGCGAAGTGGCGGGTACCCGTGAAGTACATCGTCACGCCGGCAGCGTTGGCTGCTTGGATAACCTCGTCATCTCGCACGGAGCCACCTGGCTGAACGATGGCCTTAACCCCAGCGTCGATGAGAGTCTGGACCCCATCGGCGAACGGGAAGAACGCGTCCGAGGCGGCAACGGATCCGGCTGCCCGCTCCCCGGCTCGGGAAACAGCGAGTCCGCACGAGTCGACGCGGTTAACCTGGCCCATGCCGACCCCGACGGCGGCACCGTCTGAGGCGAGCAGGATCGCGTTGGACTTCACCGCGCGGACGGCGCGCCATGCAAAGGAAAGGTCGGCGAGCGTCTGCTCATCGGCGGCTTCGCCCGCGGCGAGTGTCCACGTTGCCGGATCGTCGCCATCAGCGTCGAGCTTGTCGACGTTCTGAACGAGCAAACCGCCGGGGATCTCACGGATCTCGCGTGCCGGCTCGGTCGATTGCGTGCCAGCAACTGTGAGGATGCGGATGTTTTTCTTGGCCGTGAGGATCTCTAGGGCACCCGAGGTATAGCCGGGGGCGAGGATGACCTCGGTGAACACGTCGGCCACCTGGCGAGCCATCTCTTCCGTCACAGTCTGGTTCGCGGCGATGACGCCTCCGAACGCTGAGACCGGGTCGGTTGCATGCGCTTTCGCGTGAGCCTCTGCGATCGTTGCACCAACTGCGATGCCGCACGGGTTGGCGTGCTTGATGACGGCGACGGTCGGCTGGGTGCCGTGGTCATGGGCGGCGCGCCACGCGGCTTCGGAGTCAACGTAGTTGTTGTAGCTCATCTCCTTGCCGTGCAGCTGGTTCGCGCCAGCGAGCCCGCCCGTGCCATCAACGTACAGGGCTGCGCTCTGGTGGGGGTTCTCCCCGTATCGAAGGACGGCGGAGCGCTCCCACGTGCGGCCAAACCACACGGGCAGACCCGCGTCGTCGGGAACGACGGTTTCGCTCATCCACTGGGCAACGGCGACATCGTAGGCCGCGGTGTGGCGGAACGCGTCGGCAGCGAGCTGCTGGCGCTCAGCGAAGGTGAATCCGCCAAGCCCGACGGCTTCGGTGACCCCGTCGTAGGATTCGGGGTTGACGACGACGGCAACGCTCGCGTGGTTCTTCGCCGCAGCGCGCACCATTGTTGGGCCGCCAATGTCGATCTGTTCAACGCATTCATCGATGCCGGCACCGGAGGCGACCGTGTCGCTGAACGGGTAGAGGTTGACGATCACGAGATCGAAAGCTTCGACGTCAAGGTCGGCGAGTTCCTGGACGTGGGAGTCCTTGCGGCGGTCGGCGAGGATGCCGGCGTGGATCTTCGGGTGCAGGGTCTTGACCCGGCCGTCGAGGCATTCGGGGAATCCGGTGACCGATTCGACGCCGGTGACGGGCACGCCTGCCTCGGCGATGCGGGCGGCGGTGGAGCCGGTGGAGACGATCTCGACACCGGCAGAGTGCAGGGAAGTAACGAGTTCGCTCAGGCCGCTCTTGTCATAGACGGAGATGAGGGCGCGGCGAACGGGTTGGCGGTCAGACATGAAAATGCTCCAAGGCTTCATGCGCCTCGCGGGATGGCCCGCGGCCCAGGCGATCGGCACGCATGCGGATACTTTTCATGTGGCCACTCCCAGGTGGTGCTCCACCTCAAACGCCAGTTGCGGCCAGCTCTCACATTATCAGCCGAGGCTCGGGCTAGATACCTGCCGAGGTGTGGTGCTGATCAAGTTCACGAGCCCGTGGGCAGCAGGGCGGAAGCGGCTTGCGGGCTCAGGCCGGTGATCTGCAGCAGATCGACGATGAGGGAGCGCATGATGATGACCAGCGTTTGGGTGCGCCAGCCGGCGTCGGCGTAGTCGTTCGGGTCGAGCTTGCCCGCGATCTTTGCGAGAGCTTCCCGGGTGCCAAGGGTGCGGGAGCCCGAACCAAGCGCTGCTCCTAGGAGGTCGACGGCGCGAGCAGTCTCTTCGATGACGCCCGGTAACTCCGGGCTGAACTCGCCTTCTTCGATGGCTGCGACGGCGCGCCGGGTGATGACGCGGGCGTTGCGGATGGCGCGGTCGACCATGAGGTTGGCGTGCTTCAACGCAGAAAGCTCCGGCAGGTAGTTGCGCGCGGCCGGTGAGAAGCGCACAGAGAGCTGAGCGTTGCGCACGACCTCGGACCATTCATCGAGCACGCCTTGGGTGCCGCGACCTTCGACAAGCGCATCGTGGATTGTGCTCTCGTCACGTTCACGCATGCCGCGCGCCAGGTAGTAAAGCATCTGGGCGAGGTCGTCGCTCGCGCCGCGCGCGAGTTCGCGAGCGCGGCGGCGCGCATCGCCGGGGGTGAGCGCCGGGACGAGGAGGGCGAGGGCCGAACCAACGAGGGCGTCGATCCAGCGGCCGGACGCACCGTCGATGGTGCTGAGAACGGGCAGCGCGACGATGACGATGCCCTGCACACCGGCTTGGATTGTCAGAAGTGGGCCACGGTCGATAAAGCGGGCGATGAGCGAGGCGATGACGATGACGAGAATAATTGGGATGATTCCCGTGCCCAGCAGTGCGGCAACGACTTCTCCGAGAACTACGCCGAGCGTTACGCCAACGGCAAGTTCCGCGACGCGGCGTACGGAGCGGTCGGGGGCGAATCCGAGGCAGACCCACGCGGCGATCGGTGCGAAGAACGGTTCCGCGTGGTCGAGGAGGTAGTGGGAGATCGCCCACGCTCCACCAGCAGCGAGCGCCGACAATAAAACGGGCCACAGCGCTGAGCGGACACGGCGCCAGCCTTGGCGACGGCGCTGGCGCAGCCGCACGCGGAGATTGCGCCACGTGAGACGTTCTTCGTCGTTGGTGCTCACTGCGTCGTGCCTAGGATTGCTCGGCGCCCGCGCACCTGCCACCCATCACGCGCCATTGTGCCGACGACGTCCACGAGCTGGGCGCGTTCGGCGACCTTGATGCGTTCGGTGAGTGTCTCGACCGTATCGTCGTCTTCAACCGGGACGACCGTTTGGGCGAGAATGACGCCGGTGTCCACTCCGGCGTCAACAACGAATAGCGTTGCTCCGGCGACCTTGACGCCGTATTCGAGCGCATCGCGCGGGCCGTGAACACCGGGAAAGGCGGGCAGGAGCGAATTGTGGGTGTTGAGGAATTTGCCACCGAAGCGTGAGAGGAACGCCTCCCCGACGAGTTTGAGGAACCCAGCGCTGATGACGAGTGCAGGCTCATATTTCGCGACCGCGTCGGTGAGCGCTGCATCCCACCCAGCGCGGTCGGGGTAATCGGCGACGTCGATAATGAAGTGTGGGATGCCGGCGTTTTCCGCGAGCGCTAGGCCCGCACAGTCGCGATCGGCACCGACAGCGGCGATGGTGACGCCGTAGGCTGGGTCAGCGCACGCGGCAAGGAGTGCTTCGAGATTGGATCCGCCACCTGAGATGAGTACGACTACTGGGGTCACACAAGCAAGCCTACTCGGAATTCAGCTTTAGGCTTGGAGCCGCCGGCAACGCGGCGGGGTAATCCGTGACAAACTTGTAGGAGTTTCGTTTCGCTGTGCCAGAAAGCGTGTTGTGAATAAGAACCCCTATGCTCCACCGGACCCCAGCGCTCCCCCGCCACCACCCGCGCCGGAGCCGACTCCGCCGCGGAAGCGGCGAGACCTGCCCGGCGAAGACCCCAAGGGCCAAGGCCCGAAAGGTGAGGGAACTCCCCCATCGATGGAGGAGTTGAAGGCTGCGAGCAAGACCTCGTTCACCTTTGGCTCGTTGCTTATCTTCGCGCTGCTTGCCACGCAGCTCCCGCTGCCCTACACACTCGTTGCGGTGTTGTTTATTGCCGCGGCCCTCGTTTATGGGGTGCGTGCGCTTCGACGCTCGTGGGCGATCAGCCCTCGCAACATGATGACCCCGATGCTTGCGATGGGCATCGTCATGGCACTGCTCATGTCGGTCACGCTGCTGAGCAAGTTCGCGATGTGGCCGGTGGAGATGGAACACCAAGAATGCATGCGTTACGCGATCACGAACTCCGCGAAGGATGAGTGCACGGCCGCATATCAAAAGGCAGTCGAAGAGCGCCTAAATTCGCTTCGCCCCGGTTCGTCGACCAACTAGTTTCCGCGCACCTTCGCCCACGCGGCGCGCAGTAGGCGGTGGGTTGCTGGGTGCAGCGCTGTGATCATGAGAATCATGGGCGCTGTGATTTTCCATGCGATCGCTAGGGCGAATTCTCCGCGCACGGGGCCAACGCCTGAGGCGAAGCGGCCCGGCCCGATACCGCCCGTGGCGAGAGTTGCCGCAATCGTCACGCCAGCCACGATCAGCGCCCCGGTGATGAGCGCGGATGCGAGGGATGCTGCCAGGTGCACTTCGTCGTCAGAAATCTGGCGGAGGCGGCGGTGCAGGAGCCAACCCGCGAGGAAACCGAGTGCAAGGAACGTGAAGCCGAGGAGGGTCAGGCGCGGGTTTTCCGGGTTGGGCAGGGCGCCGAGGATTGGCACGGCGGGTAGGGGTGCGCTAATGACCTCGGCCGGTGAGTACAGGGTGCCCTCGCCGAACGTGAATCCGGCGCCGGACAAGTACGATGCGGCCCAGACGATGAGGATCGGCAGGAGAAGGATTTGGCCGCCGATGAATGCGACGGTGGAGACCCAATCGAGGTTGAGTTCGTCGTGAACCGCGCGGACGAGGGGAAAGCCGAAGGCGAGCGCAAGGCCGACGGCGAGCGTTGCTGTCGCGCCGATGGCAAGCAGAGTACGACCGGCGGCGGTCCAGGCGCTGCGTAGGGAGATGCCGGCGATTCGGGCGAGATCTGTGCGGCTCTGCTCATCGAGCCACGTGTCCCAGCGATCGCGAGCAGCCGTAAGAAATTCACGCATGCGCTCGGGCGTGCGCGGGCGGTGCGTGCGGGTTGCGAAGAGCGCGGCCGCCACAGCGATGATGATCGCGCCGATGATGGCGCGGCCCGCACCCGGGGCATCGGTGAATTGGACGAGGAGTGCGGCACCGGCAATGTAGGTGCCGATCGCGATCGCGATCCCGGCCCATGTGGCAAGGGCGGCGCGGCGAATTGCCGTGGTGGTGAGGAAGAACGCCATCAAGGTGATGCCCAGCGGCATGAGGCTGATGGTGGACTCGCCGACTTCAAAGGCCGCACCGTGGGCGAGCGCCCAAATGCCCGTGCCGAGTCCGACGGCCTCGAGCCATGACGCACTTCCCAGGTCGGGGGATGCGGCCGTTGCGACATAGACCGCGATGACGGGCACGATGACGAGAATCCACGTGCCGAGCAACCCTTCGGCACCGGCAAGGAATCCACGCAGCCACGATTCAGGCAGCGCGATGCCTCGCTCGGGCACCCGGGTTGGCTCGATCGTGCGCGAACGCGCATCGGGGCGGGTAGGGGTGAGAGAAGGCATATATCCATCTAAAGACAGACGCCGCCCCACCCGTGGGAGGGTGGGGCGGCGTGTCGGGCACAGCTACTGTGCGCGGGAGTTTACTTACCTTCGAGAATCGCGCGAGCGAACTCAGCGGTCTCAGACGGGGTCTTACCGACCTTGACGCCTGCGGCTTCGAGAGCTTCCTGCTTCGCCTGGGCGGTTC
>CAYVDF010000067.1:0-9638 GCA_964450475.1 uncultured Pseudactinotalea sp. | reverse complement strand
CCAGCTCTGCCAGTGACCTCCTCAGTTCGTAGGCGGAGCACGACCTGTGCGCTCGGCACGGCACATAGGACCGCCGCGATGGCGATCACGAGTGAAGCGAAGAGCTCGACGCCACTGGCATCAAGGTCAGGAAGGAACTCCGCCATGATGGGGAGATCCTCGAGGAACGAATCTGCTTCAGAGAGCACCGGACCGTAGGCCAGGCCGAAGCTCAATAGGGCAACACTCCAGCCAACCACCACTCCCCGATTGAGCCGCCACGCGAGACCGAATGGCCCCCGCAGTGCCCCGCCCGCATGAGCCGGGCCGGGACGAGTACCGAAGATCCCTGCGCCGACGTCTCGACGACGACTGAGGGGAACCACGATGGCTACTAAGACCAGTGCGGCGGCAAGGAGCATAGCGAGCGGATACCACTCGTTGGAGTAATACGTCTCGGTCGCCTGCGCCCACCCGATCGGGGATATCCAGGACAGTCCGTTCTCGCTCACGTCCCCGATCGCTCGCAGCGCATATGTGGCAGCAAGAATGAGGCCTGCGAATGAGGACGCCGCTCGAGCACCCTCCGTGAGTTGGACCGTGATCGCAGCTATCGCAGCGAAGACCAAACCTACCCCTGCGGTGGCAGCACCATAGAGCAGGGAACCCCTCCATGTGATCGTCTCGATCCCTAGAGAAGCGAGAGCCACCGCCAGAGCGAATGCCAGAACGAGGTTCGCCGCAAGGACAATGAGCAGGGCGCTCGCGGCGCTGGTGTGTCGACCGACGACGCTGGAGCGGATGAGTTCCGCTCTCCCGCTCTCCTCCTCTGCTCGCGTATGGCGCACCACCGTAAAAATACTCATCAGGGCAGCAACCACACCGGTCATCGCCAAGAGTTGGTGGCCGACCATGATGCCGTATGTGTAGTCGCCTTCCCCATACACCGCACCGATCAGTGCGGTCGTGCCAGGGTTGCTGATCGCCAGCAGCGCACCATAACGCTCCTCATCGGTGCCGTAGATTCCCGGGTAGCTTGCCGCCGTCGCAGCGATCGCCGTCGTGAGTCCGAGGATCCACACCGGCAACCGGACTCTGTCCCTTCGCGCTGTGAAGCGTAGGAGAGTGCCCAGGCCGGTGAACGACTCGGCCCACCACGATGGTCGTGTGGCGCCACGTACCGCATTCACGACTCTGGCCCATAGTGGCGCATGAAGAGCTGCTCGAGAGTTGGAGGGTGGGCAGTGAGTGAGCGGATCCCACCGCGGTGCAGTCTTCCGATCACCGCATCCAGTTCCTCCGCGTCCACCTCAAATCGGACGCTGGTTCCCTCAGCCCGCCACATGCGAATTCCCGGCACATCCGCCAGGTCGACGGGGTGAGCGGTTTCGGCCTCGACGGTGATCCGAGTGAGATGCCGCATCTGAGCGAGTGTGCCGGATTCAACGATCCGTCCACGGCGGATGATTGAGATCCGTTCACATAGGCGTTCCACTTGGGCGAGAGTATGGCTGGAGAGGAGGACTGTGCGTTCACGTGCCTGTGCCTCCGTGATCACCTCGGCGAAGATTGATTCCATCAACGGGTCGAGCCCGGCGGTCGGTTCATCGAGGAGCAGGAGTTCGACGTCGGAAGCCAGTGCGGCAACAATTGCAACCTTCTGGCGGTTGCCCTTGGAATAGGTGCGACCCTTCTTGGTCGGGTCAAGGTCGAAGCGCTTGATCAGTTCGTCGCGGCGTCGCGGGTCGAAGCCTCCACGGAGCCGAGCAAAGAGGTCGATCGCTTCGCCGCCGGTGAGGTTGGGCCAGAGCGAGACATCACCTGGAACATAAGCGAGACGCTTGTGGAGCTCCACTGCGTCATCCCACGGGTCATACCCGAGAACCTTGGCCGTGCCGGAGTCAGCCCGCAGGAGACCCAGAAGAACTCGAATAGTAGTGGACTTTCCGGCGCCATTCGGGCCGAGGAAGCCGTGCACCTCCCCCGGCTCCACCATGAGATCAACGCCATCCAGAGCACGGACGTGGCCAAATGTCTTGACCAGGTCGTTAATAGCGATGGCTGGGATCATTCGTCATCTCCTTCGTTGAGAGTTTCAGCGGGAACCAACGACTCCTCGGATGAGGACTCGGTATAGGCCGTGAGATATCGTCCGTCGGTGAAGAGTCCGTGCGTGAGGAGTTCGAGAGCAGGTTCAATACTGCTAGCGGCAACAGCGTCGAACGCTGCCGCCACATCCTCGGGACGAGAGGCGACGAAACGGCGATACTCCAACAAGAGCATCCCCATCCCAGTCAGGGTGAGGTAGCGCGCTCGAGCCTGGGGATCGCTGCTGGGTCTGATAGTGCCCGCCTCGACCCCGGCCTCGAGGAATGCTAACGTCATCTCGGTCATCTCGGTCAGGAGGCTTTCAGCCAGGTCGCCTCCGGTAGCGAGGCTAGAAACGGCGTAGGCAGCTATCGGCTGGTATTCCTCCACCTTCGACAACTGGAGGAGCATTGCCTCGGGGCCCTGCGGGCCGACGGTGTCAAGTTTCGCCTCAAGGATGCTCCTGAGGACGTAGCGGTCACATTCCTCACGAAGGCCGGTCTTGGAGCCGAAGTGGTGCACGATCAAGCCTGGGCTTACCCCTGCCGCCTCGGCAATCGCGCGGATGCTCGTGCCAAACCCATCCCGCCCGAAACACTCAACCGCCGCATTCCGGATTCTAGCCTTGGTGTGAAGATCGTCTGTTAATCGCACGTACAACATATTAAACGCCTGCACAGTACGGGGCAAGCGATCAGCGAGGAGTGCCATCCAATTCCCACGAGATTCATCGATCCCGAGGCGTAGTGGGCGTCTGCGGAGATGGTCTTAAATGGCTTGCTTACGAAGTTTTAACGTGGTCACTTGGGTTTCACATCAGCCTGGTCTCAACGTAGTGGCGCAGGGCGTCTCGCACGAACGTCGCTCCCTCGACTCCCCCGTAGTTCATGGCGAAGCGCTCATCAGCGACATACAGCTCACCAAGATTGAGCAGATAGCCGGCAAGATCCCCAGATTTCTCGTGCGCTGGCGTCCCTGGGATTCCGCGAAGCCACTCGACCTGACGCTCAGCCAGGTCCTGTGCTACGGGCGAGGCCGGGTCCTCACCGCGTGCAGCAGCAGCGATCCAATCGACCACAAGCTCATGCATAAGGCTCTTCCACTCTCCTTGGCCGTCCTCTCCGAGCTTCTGCCACCACTGGTCGCTCTTCCGATAGGCGGACCTGCCCCACCGTTGTTCGACCTCTTCCTTGTGCTGCGTGTGGTCGAAACCGTCAAAAATATTCTCTGCCATGAGGTTCTTTCCTTCTGTATCTTTTTTGGACTTGGTGAGTGCTGCAATCGTTCGTTCGACGGAGGCGATCTGGGCAGCGAGGCGGCGTTGATCCTCGCGCAGAAGGTCAAGGTGATCGCTCAGAATGCGCGCTTCGACACTCGGACCCGTATCTTGCGCGTTCAACACATTGCGGATCGCATCCAAACCCAACCCGAGCTGCCGTAGCAGGAGTACCCGTTGCAGCCTCACTAGCGATGCGTCGTCGTAATAGCGATAGCCGTTGAGTCCAACACGACTCGGGCGTAGGAGGCCGACGTCATCGTAGTGTCTAAGCGTGCGCGAGGTCGTTCCGGCTGCTTTAGCGACCTGCTGTATCGAATACTCCACGTCGATCTCCTGCCTTCGTCCAGATCCGCGCATCTCCTGCACAACACCACCACGGTAAAGGTTGACGTTACGGCAATCTCAAGCAGCAGATCCAAAATCACATCGCCAGAACCCGATGAGATGTTCGGGTCACGCTTCCAGGAACTCTCTCGTTCTACACACTGGTGGCATGGCACCAGACACCGATGGTTCGGACGAGGTCAGTACCGCTTGGCGTGCCGAGGCCGCCATACGTCTTGCCGGAATCCGCGCCGGTACCGTTGAGCTTGTGAACGCTGACGAGCACTACGCCGAGTTGCGCGCATCGCTCAACGCTTTCGCCGTCACCTTCGCTGACCGGATGCCACCAGCAGAAACCCTCTAACCAAAAATGCGTTTACACCGAATTCCGTACAGTCCCGAATTCGGGTTAACTCGGATGCGGGCAGTCAATTCACAGCCATTCGTTACGGGGAACGCCTCGCTGAACTTGGGGCGACGCCCTCGATCGGAACCGTGGGCGACAAATTATTAACCGGCCAATCCACCAAACCACCCACGCTTAGCCGGATAAAGTTACGATAACGCCCTCGCCGAGACCGTGAATGGGTATTACAAGGCCGAACTCGTGCGCGGGCCCGTGAAATCAGGGCCGTGGAAAACGGTCGATGATCTCGAGCTCGCGACGCTGGGGTGGGTTCACTGGCACAATACTGCGCGACTGCATGGCTATCTCGGTGATGTGCCTCCTGCAGAGTTCGAGGAGTCGTTCTATGCTGGGGTTACCAGCGCCAAAGAACTGGTAGAAATCAAAAGAGCTGAGTCTCCACCAAAACCAGGGCGCTTCAGAGTTTGCCCAGGCCGGTGTTCTTCAGCGTTTTGATCCGGTTCTCACACCGAGCGCTTCTGCGGTGGCGCACATCGAGTTCTTGGGCGTCCCACCGGGGTGAGTTACACAGGAACGCTGTGATCCGCATTCCCTCGTGGTCCAGCAGCGTGGCACGCGCTCCGGGGTGCAAGGGCTCGGCCCGTAGGTACAGGTTCGTCCCCACCGGGTAGTCCTTGAGCCCGATCACTTCGGTGGCGTTGACCACCCAGGCGCCTTCGCGTTCGTTGCCGTCCTGATCGATCGCCACCAGCGAGGCGATGATCGTCCCGGGACGGTGGCGCGCCGCGCCGGGGACGAAGCTCCCCAGGTGCTCTTCACCCAGGCGCTTGACCCCCAGGGCATCGATGAACGAGGTCAGCGGTTTCACCCCGGCATGCGATACCAGATCCTGACCGGTGATTTGCACGGGAGTTCGGGGGAAAACATCGGTAGACTGGTGCATCGAAAAGGTGCTCCTTCGAACC
Source organism: uncultured Pseudactinotalea sp. (assembly GCA_964450475.1). Classification (GTDB taxonomy): domain Bacteria; phylum Actinomycetota; class Actinomycetes; order Actinomycetales; family Beutenbergiaceae; genus HY158. The sequence continues at coordinate 4,636 of CAYVDF010000067.1, read as the reverse complement.
TTGGGAACCGGAAGCTTCGTAACCTCCATTATCCCAGGTCAGAGCACCTTTTCTCTTCATAAACACGCTTCGAATGCCACACCCTCATGAAACCACCGGGCTAGGTGGTGTAGGGGTTTTTGGTGATCCTTCGGGTTTTCCGGCGGCCATGGCCGCCGGATCGGTTGGGTTCACCTCCTTGGTTTCGGTGTCTGAGTCGGTTTCGGGTTGATCGAACACTGAGTACAGCAGCGCCCGATAGGGTCGACCCGATCGCCTCCACCAGCCCGGGGTGGGCATCAGAGGTCACCAGTTTCACCTCGGTCCGGTCCCGTGCCACGAGGTCACGGAAGATGGTGAGCCACCGGCCCCGTTTTCACTGAAGGCCACCTGCAGGCCGAGGATCTCGCGGTACCCGTCATTGTTGACCCCGGTGGCGATGTAGGCGTGGACCGTCGCGACCCGACCACTCTGACTTTCATCACCAGGACCTCGGCGGCGGGGACGATACCCGTTACAGCACTTAGTGCGCTCACAGGTAACCTCCCCGTACCCGGCTCCGCACACCACGTGGGCCTCAGCCGACAACAGCGCACTGATGAGCGTGGCCAACATCTGGCGAAACAGATCCGGCCAGGCTTGGACGAGGTGGTCTTAAAGGAAACGGGCAGAGTCGATATCGCGGGGTGCGACGGGGACGCGTCGTTGATCCTTTCGGGTGAGAGTGAGAAGACTTCTCGAAGGATCACACGGTGACCGTCACCGATCCCCGGGCGACCGATCACCGCCGATCTCCTACACCACGCTCCTAGACGCTACTGACGGCGCCACTGGTCTAGGCGATGAGCTCACCCGATGCGGGGTCGCAGTCGCGCGCGAACGTCGCGCAGCGCTCGGCTTCATCTACTTCACCGATCGCGCCCGCGGCCTCGCCGAGTGTAAGGAGGGAGATGAGGAACCCCTGGTTGGGAACGTGCGAGGCGGGCACTGGCCCGTGCCCCTTCCAGCCTGCCCGGCGCAGAGCATCAAGGCCGCGGTGGTAACCGGTGCGTGCGTAAGCGTAGGCCGCGATGGTTTCACCGCGCTCGATCGCCTCGCGAGCAAGGAGCGCCCACGGGTATGACACCGCTGGGTGGGCGGCAGCGACGTCGGCTGGGCTCGCGCCATCGGCGAGCATTTTTCGGACGGATTCATCGCCGTCACCGGGAAGAAACGTTGGATCAGGATCACCAAGAAGATTACGCATGGCCCCATTCTCCCATCACCTAAGAAGGGGTGGGCCGTTGGTCCCATGAAAGGTAAATGGCCGTCAATAAGATCGAAGTGTAGAGGTAGGGATTGCGGTATCCGCCCCCTATTTATCGTGATCCTTACCCTACGTCCCCGCATGTTGGCACCGACGCTGGCATGCTTGTTCCATGTGGTACGGCGCGATCGAATTCGACATTCTTCTCGGGGCTGTCGGCTCGCGCAAAGCCAAGCGCTCGGCCGTGCGCCCGATCATTGCTGAGATCAAACGGCGCTTTGAGGTGTCGGTGGCGGAGGTCGGTCACCTCGATCTGCACCGGCGCGCGCTCATCGGCGTCGTCGTGACGGCGGCCGATGCCACCCGCGTTGTCGAGGTGCTCGACAGGGTTGAAAATCACGTGGCCGAGCGGCCCGAAATCGATCTGCTTTCGGCACACCGGAAACTCCACAATATCGACGATTGAGCTAAGCCAATCGCTCCCGTTTTCGCGAAGATTTTACGTATACTCGACGGTGGGGCACGACCTAGAGCCAAAGGAGGCACAATGTCGCAAGAGAATGATTTTTCCGTGCAGAATGCAGGTCCACCCGGCGATGAAGCCCGAGTTGAGATGTTCAATTTCATGGTGCTCTCGCGGACCTACGAGGAAGCTATCCTGCGCGAGTACCACGCCGATAAGGGTCCCGGATTCGATATCGGCAAGGGGCTGATCCCCGGTGAGATGCACCTGTCAGCTGGGCAGGAACCTGTCGCCGCAGCGCTCGGTGCGCACCTGCGCCAAGATGACGCCCTCACGGCCACCCACCGCCCGCACCACGTGGCCATCGCCAAGGGCGTGGACATGAAGAAGATGACAGCTGAGATCTTTGGCAGGACCACTGGGCTCGGCAAGGGCCGCGGCGGGCACATGCACCTGTTCGACCCCGATGCCCACTTCTCGTGCTCGGGCATCATCGCTGAAGGTATTCCGCCTGCCCTAGGGCAGGCGTTCGCTTTTCAGCGCCGGGGAACCGATAACATTGCCGTCGCCGTCATCGGTGAGGGCGCAGCCAACTCCGGGGCGTTCCACGAATCTCTCAACCTCGCAGCCCTGTGGAAGCTGCCCGTCGTTGTCGTTATTGAAGACAACGAGTGGGGCATCTCCGTTCCACGCGAAAAGTCGACGGCTGTGCCGTCGAACGACGTGCGTGCGGCAGCGTACGGGATACCCGGGGTGACGGTTGAGGACAACGATCCAGACGCCGTCTTCGAAGCAATCGGAAACGCGGTTGTGCGGGCACGCAAGGGCGAAGGCCCGTCGCTCGTTGAGGTGCGTACCGTGCGAATGTGGGGGCACTTTGAGGGTGACGCGCAGGGCTACCGGCCCGATGCGGAGACCGTGAAGGAACGGGACCCGATCCCGATCTACGAGGCGCGCCTTCGTGAGGATGGTTTACTCGACGATGTTGCTGTGAAGCAGGCGTATGCCGATGCCACCGACCAGGTCGAAGAGGCGATCGAATTCGCCAAGTCCAGCCCAATTCCCGAGCCCGCAGACGCACTGAAGTACGTCTTCACCGAGGAGGCATAGCAATGACTACTGCACCAACATCACGTCGAATCAACACCTCCCGGGCGATGGTCGAAGCGATCGCGCAGGAGATGGAAGCCAACCCAGAAGTGTTCTACATGGGTGAGGATGTCGGCGCCTACGGCGGTATCTTCGGCTCCACCACCGGGCTGCTGGACATGTTCGGACCCGAGCGCATCATCGACACCCCGATCTCCGAAACCGCGTTCGTTGGACTCGGCATCGGGGCGGCTGTCGAGGGCATGCGCCCAATCATCGAGATCATGTTCTCGGACTTCATGGGCGTGTGCTTCGACCAGATCTACAACCACATGGCGAAGATCCACTACGAATCCGGGGGCAACGTCAAGGTACCGATGGTCATCACGATGGCCGTCGGCGGTGGATATTCTGACGGCGCGCAGCACTCGCAGACGCTGTGGGGCACCTTCGCGCACCTGCCCGGAATGAAGGTCGTCGCGCCGTCAAACCCGGCGGACGCCAAGGGGCTGCTCACCGCGGCGATTCGCGATGACAACCCGGTGATCTTCATGTTCCACAAAGGCGCCCAAGGTCTTGCGTGGATGGCCCGCAACCCGCACTCGATTGGCGAAGTTCCCGAGGGCGAGCACATCGTTGAAATCGGCAAGGCCGCCATCGCGCGTGAAGGCAGCGACGTCACCGTCGCCACGATCTCCATGAGCGTGCAGCACGCGCTCGATGTGGCCGAAGCGCTCGAGGGCGAGGGCATCTCGGTTGAGGTGCTCGACCTGCGTTCGCTCGTGCCGCTCGACCGCGACGCGATCGTGGAATCGGTGCGCAAGACCGGCCGGCTCGTGGTGGTGGACGAGGATTACCTCTCGTTCGGGATGTCCGGTGAGGTCGTTGCGACCGTCACGGAAACCGACCCGGGAATCTTCAAGGCCGCTCCCGTTCGGGTGGCGATCCCCGATGTTCCGATTCCGTACGCGCACGCGCTGGAATACGCCGTGCTGCCGCGGCCGGATCGAATCGAAGAAGCAATCAGAAAGGTGATGGGCTGATGGATGTCCTCTTCCCACAACTGAGCGACGAAAACCCCGACACAGAAGGGGTGCTGGCGATGTGGTACGTGGCCGACGGCGAACAGGTCGCCGAGGGGCAACTGCTCGCCGAGGTGCAGGTCGACAAGGTCTCGGCCGAGGTCATCTCCCCCGGCGCTGGCGTCATCACGTTGCTCGTGCAGCAGGATGAGGCCGTTGTGCAGGGTCGCCCGATCGCGGTGATCACCGCCTAGGTGGCCGCGCCACGCAGGCCAGCACCTGAAGCAAAAAGAAGGGTTCTACGCGGATTAATTTCCGCGTAGAACCTTTCTTTATGCCGAGGCAAACCTCGAGGGTATCGACTTACATCTTCTTGCCAGCGGAGCCGAGCTGCTGGGCGGCTTCTACTACCCGCTTGGCCATGCCGTCTTCCGCCGACTTACCCCACGAGCGCGGGTCGTAGAGCTTCTTCACGCCGACGTCGCCGTCGATCTTGAGCACGCCATCGTAGTTGCGGAACATGTGCTCAACCACTGGGCGGGTGAACGCGTACTGCGTGTCGGTGTCGATGTTCATCTTGATCACCCCGTGGCGCACAGCGGTCGCGATTTCCTCTTCCGAGGAGCCCGAGCCACCGTGGAACACGAGGTCGAACGGCTTGTCCTTACCGACTTCCTTACCCACAACTTCCTGGATCTCACCAAGGAGTTCAGGGCGGAGCTTCACGGCACCCGGCTTGTACACACCGTGCACGTTTCCAAAAGTCAGGGCGGTCATGTAACGGCCCTTCTCACCGGTGCCGAGCGCACGGACCGTCGCGAGCCCGTCCTCAGGCGT
>CAYVDF010000066.1:0-9774 GCA_964450475.1 uncultured Pseudactinotalea sp. | reverse complement strand
GCTGCTGTGAGCCGGGGCGCCCGCCGAACTTGAACCGCTCCCACGAGGTGGTCACGGTGGGGCTGACGATCCCGTCGCCGGCGAAGATCGACTTGGAGTTCTGATCCTCAGAGTTCCAGATGAAGCCACCTGGTTCTGCCACAAAACCAGTTAGCGCACCATCTTGGAAGGTGAGCAGACCGTAGCCTTCGGGCACCACGATGCGTGAGCCGTTCGTGATGATGTGCTCGGATCCCCTGACGTTGGATCCGCGCCCCGCGTTCTGGCCCGATGCGACTGCGGGGAAGATTGCTGCAGTCGGAGCCACGCTCGCGGGAGGAGTAAGAAAGTCAAGCCATTGGTCGGCTAGTGTGCCGCCAACGGCGCCTGAAAATGCTTTGATGAAGCCCATAGTTTATCCTCCAAAATCGCTTCGTCTCCTCAATGGCTCCGGGCGGCGAGTTCGGTACGCCGCTGCACCAAGGTGACGCATAGCACGATATCAGAGGGCGTTTGGCAACGCTTAAGCTTTGTAGACCATTTTCATGGCTTCGCGGACCTCATTTAGGGTCGCATCTGCCGTCTCGTTTGCTCTCGCATTACCTTGCGCCAAGACGGAGGCAAGATAGCCGCGATCCTTCTCTAATTCGGCGCGTTTTTGACGAATCGGGCGCAGTTTCTCGTTCACTGCTTCGGTCACGCGGGCCTTCAGCGCAGCACCACCGCCATCGCCGATCTCCTCGGCGATCTCCTGCGGGGTTTGGTCGCTGCACGCTGAGGCAATCTGCAGAAGGTTCGCCACCGCGGGGCGACCCACGGGGTCGTAGGTGATGTTGCGGTCGGAGTCGGTGACGGCGCGGCGGAACTGCTTGGCCGTTTCGTCCTCCGTCATCGCAAGCTCGATCGTGTTGCCCTTCGACTTCGACATCTTCTCCCCATCGAGGCCGAGCACGTTTGTTGTTGTGCTGAGCAGCGCCTCGGGGAGAGGGAAGACCTCGCCGTACTTATCGTTGAAGCGCCTCGCGATGACCCGGGAGGTCTCCAAGTGAGGGAGCTGGTCCTTGCCCACCGGCACGAGGTTCGCCTTGCAGAACAGGATGTCGGCTGCCTGGTGCACGGGGTAGGTGAACAGCAGCCCGCTCATCGGGCGCCCACCGGTCGCCTCGTGCTCGGCCTTGACGGTCGGGTTCCGGCGCAGTTCAGAGTCGGTGATCATCGACAGGAACGGGAGCATGAGCTGGTTGAGCGCTGGTACCGCCGAGTGGGCGAAGATCGGGCTCTTTTCCGGATCAATCCCCACCGAGAGGTAGTCGGCAACGAGGCCAAACACGCGCTCGGCCAACGGGCCCGCCTCGTCGCGGTCCATGATGACCTGGTAGTCAGCCACAATGATCCACGTTTCCACGCCCTGATCCTGCAGCCTCACGCGGTTCGCGAGGGTGCCAAGGTAGTGCCCAAGGTGCAGGCGGCCCGTTGGGCGGTCGCCGGTGAGCACCCGGAACTTTTCAGGATTCGTGGCGATCTCTTTTTCGATCTCATCCGAGCGCGCCATCGAGCGCAGCAGGGATTTTTCGATGTCGGCAGAGATTTCTGGAGTGGCATTGGTGTCAGTCACGCGCCCCAGCTTATAACGAGTTCTCACCGCTCGATGACGGCGTGAGCCGCCCATCCCTGCCCTTCTCGCCCTTAGATTGCGCCCCCTGCTGTCTTGCCTGAGTGGATGCACCCGCCGAGGAAGGTTCCCTCCAGTGCACGGCGCCCGTGCACCCCGCCCCCACCGAAGCCGGCGGCCTCACCCACGGCATACAGGCCCGGGATGGCCTCACCGTCCGGGCCAAGCGCCGCGGCGGTCGTATCGGTGTGGATCCCGCCGAGGGTCTTGCGGGTCAATACCTGTAGGCGCACCGCGAGCAGTGGGCCATCGCTCGGCTCGGTGAGCGGGCGCGGGGGACTGACGCGCATGCGCCGATCGACCCAGAACTGGCGGGCGGCGTTGGTGGCGACGACCTGGGGATCCTTCCCTAAGCCTGAGGAGACCTGCAGATCGCGCAGGTTAATTATCTCTGCCAAGTTGGCGGGGTCGACCCGATCCTGCCCAACGAAGGCGTTCATCTTCGCAGCGAGCTCCTCAGGTGTGTCCGCCCAGAGGAACTCGGGGGATTCGTTGGCGAACTTCGCAACGGGTCCGACGGCACCGGGGAGCACGCGCTGAAAGAGCATTGGGATGTCCTTGCCGGTCAAATCGGGATTCATGTCGGAACCAGAAAGCGCAAACTCGGTCTCCATGATCCTTTTGTTCAGCACGAACCACGAGTGCTGATCACCGCGGGCGGTCACGTGCTCCAGCGCGCCGAGTGCATCGAACCCGGGGAACAGGGGTGCAGGGAGGCGGTTGCCGTCGGCGTCGAGCCACAGCGATGAGGGGCCGGGCAGGATGCGGATCCCGTGGCGCGACCAAATCGGGGAGTGCATCGTAATGCCCTCGGGGTAGTGCCACATGCGGTCAAGGTGGACAAGATCGGCGCCGGCATCGCGAGCGATCGGCAGCATCGATCCGTCCGTGGAATCGGGCACGCCAGAAAGCATCGTCTCCGGCAGAGTGCCGGTCGGCCAGAGTTCGCGCACAAGCTCGTGGTTCGCCCCGATCCCGCCCGAGGCAACGATAACGGCACCGGCGTGGATCTCCCGGCTGCCGGTAATCTCGCGGTTGCTCGGTGCCCCGCGCTGTGCCGAGTCGTGGGCGAGGATATCTGCCACGACGCCCGTCACGGCGCCGCCGGAGGTGATGAGCGAGCGCACGCGGTGGCGGAAAAATATTTTTAGCTTCCCCGCGGCCCGCGCGCTCTGCGCCGACGAAATAAACGGGGCGAGGATCCCAGGCCCGGTTCCCCACGTGACGTGGAAACGCGGCACCGTGTTCCCGTGCCCACCCGCGAGGTACCCGCCACGTTCGGCCCATTGCACGAGCGGGAAGAAACGCACGCCCAGCCTGTGGAGCCATTCGCGCATCGGCCCGGAGGCGAACTCGACGTACTTCTTCGCCCACGCGTACCCATGCCGGTCCGGCCCTTCGCCGCCCGCTGCGCGGGAGTCGAATTGGGCGCTGCCGAGCCAGTCAGAGAACGCTAACTCGGCCGAATCTTTAACGCCGAGGCGGCGTTGCTCGGGGGAGTTAACCAAAAATAATCCCCCGAACGACCACCACGCTTGACCACCGAGGGAGGCTGTTGGTTCGGCGTCAACAATGATGACTGATCTGCCCCGCGAGGTGAGTTCATGCGCCGCGACGAGCCCGGAGAGCCCAGCACCAACAATGACGACGTCCGCTTCAATCTTCCCGTTCGCATCCATGCCCTGAAGCCTAATAGCGAGGGCTGATGCGCGGGCGAGATTTAGGCCTCTTCGCCGAGATAGATCCGCAGGCTCATCCCCGGCACGGTGACTTTATCCCCCGGCGCGAGCTCGTCGCCGCCCTCTTGCGGCCGTTCCCACACCGAATCCCACACGAGTGTGTATCCCGCGGCGCCATCCTGCGGTGCCGTCACCTCGACGTCAGTGAGCGAGCCATTGATGACGGCGAGCGCGTGCCGGTCTCCCGCGATACCTGTTTCGCGGGTCATCTGCAGAACGCGTCGCTGGGGGTCATGCCAGTCTTCGTGGCGCATCGCTTTGCCATCCTCGCGGAACCATTGCAGGGTCGGGCGCCCGGCGGTGGTGAGGAAGCGGTAGTGGTCGGGGCGCAGCGCGGGGTGATCATCACGCAGGCGCAGCAGGTAGGTGAAGGTCGCGAGGAGGTCGCCGCGATGCCCGTCGGCGTTCCAGTCGAGCCAGACGCGTTCATCGTCGTGGCAGTACATGTTGTTATTACCCGATTGGCTGCGGCCGAACTCATCGCCTGCGGTAATCATCGGCACGCCCGCGGAGATGAACATCGTGCCCAGGAGGTTGCGTACTGAGCGTGCGCGGGCGCTGAGGATCTCGGGGTCGTCCGTTGGGCCTTCGACGCCGTGGTTCCACGAGTTGTTGTTGTCCGTGCCGTCGCGGTTGTCTTCGCCGTTTTCCTCGTTGTGCTTGGTGTCGTAGGCAACGAGATCGGCGAGGGTGAACCCGTCGTGGGCGGTGACGAAGTTGATCGAGGAGACCGGCCCGCGGGGGAGAGGCCCGTGGCTGAACATGTCGGCTGAGCCTGCCAGCCGCGTTGCGAGATCGCGCAGGTCGTGGCCGGTATGGCCGGCGGTGAGCTTGCCCCGGTCGGCGACCCAAAATTTGCGTAGGCAATCGCGGAATCGATCGTTCCACTCCGACATCGGCGGCGGGAACGCGCCTGTCTGCCATCCATCGGGCCCAAGATCCCACGGTTCGGCGATGAGCTTGGCGTGCCCGAGCACCGGGTCGAGCGTGGGCGCGGTAAGGAACGGGTGTCGGGGGAAGAAGCGTGACCCATCGCGCCCGAGTGTGACAGCGAGATCGAAGCGGAACCCATCCACTCCGATGACCTCGACCCAGTAACGCAGCGAATCCAGCGTCATCTGGATGTTGCGTGGGTTGCGAAAATCGAGTGAGTTGCCGGTGCCCGTGTAATCGCGATAGGCCGTGCCATCGGCTGAGCGCAGATAGTAGCCGGCCTCATCGAATCCGCGCCACGAGAGCACTGGCCCGTCGGGGCCGCCCTCGGCGTAGTGGTTGTAGACGACGTCAACGAACACCTCCAGGCCTGCCTCGTGCAGCAGCTGCACCATGCCGCGCACCTCATCGAGGATTGCCGCGGGCCCCGCATCGCGCGCGCTTTGGGTCGCGTACGAGGGCTCGGGGGTGAAGAAGTTCAGGGTGTTGTAACCCCAGTAGTTGACGAGACCGCGCGCGGCCACGGAGGTTTCTGTGAGCTTGGAGTGTAGCGGGAGCAGCTGGAGTGCCGTCACGCCGAGGCTCTTGAGGTGCTCAATCGTGGAGGGGTGTGCAACACCGGCGTACGTGCCACGCAGGTGCTCGGGCACGCCGGGGGCCTGCATCGTCAGCCCGCGAACGTGGGCTTCATAGATAACTGTGTTTGCCCACGGGGTGTGTGGGCGAATGGGTGCGTTGATTGCGATCCGCGGTTGGGGATCAAGCACGACCCCGCGCGGAACGAACGGCGCGGAATCATCCGGCTGCGGTTCCTCACGCCCCGAGTACACCGCCGGGGTGTCCTGAAATTCGCCAGTAATCCCCCGGGCATACGGGTCGAGCAGGAGCTTTGCTGGGTTGAAGGCCTTGCCAGCGCGGCGGTCGAAATCGCCATCGACGCGAAAGCCGTACTCCGCACCCGCACCAACGCCGTCGATGTGACCGCTCCACGTGCCGTGCGAGCCTGGCAGCAGCGTGATTTGGCGCTCCTCGCCGTCAACAAAAACACAGAACGCCACCGCACGCGCAGCGGGCGCATGCACGACCGCATCGACACCACCGTCGCACACGTGCACACCGAACCGCTGCGGAAACTTCGCCGGGCATGGCGCGATCTCGGCGGCAGGAAATGAGCGGCGGTCCATGGAGCTCCTCGGAGCGGGTGGGGGATAAGTTCTTAAATGCTTGACCATGCTACGGCCAAAATCAGGGTGCTCGTGACAGGCGCGGCCTGTGTTCTGCCGCATATCGTGCCGTGAGCGCCGGCAATTACACTACAGGGGTGACTACGGCCTACCTCGACCACGCGGCTACCGCGCCCCTTCGCCCCGAAGCGGGGGAGGAGTTTCTTCGCGTTGCTCGCGAACTCGGCAACCCGAGCGCCATCCACCACGCGGGGCAAAACGCGCGTCTGCTGGTGGAGGAAGCCCGCGAAGAGGTTGCCGCGCACCTGGGCGCCGAACCCGCCGAGGTCGTGTTCACCTCCGGCGGCACCGAGGCCGACAACCTTGCCGTTCAGGGCGGATATTTCGCTCGCCGCGGTAACCGGCCTGGCCTCGTCGTCTCCGCGATTGAGCACCCGGCTGTATTAGAGACGGCGCACTGGCTCGCCGCCGAACACGGCGCCCAGTTGCATCTCGCCTCGGTCGCGCGCACCGGTGGTCTTGATATTGCTGCCCTAGAGGCTCACCTCGACGAGGCGGGAGAGAAGACCGCGATCATCTCGATCATGTGGGCAAACAACGAGACCGGCGTGATCCAGCCGCTCGATGAAGTTCTCGTGCTCGCGGACCGCTACGGCATCCCCGTGCACTCCGATGCCGTGCAGGCGGCGGCCCACCTGCCGCTGGACTTTGCGCACTCGGGGCTGAGCGCCATGAGCATCTCGGGCCACAAACTCGGCGCACCCGTTGGTATCGGAGCACTCGTGGCCACGCGCGACTTCGTGCCCCAGCCGCACATGCACGGCGGGCTGCAGGAGCGAGGAATCCGCTCGGGCACTGTCAACGCCGCGGGTGCCGCTGCGCTTGCCGCTGCCCTCGGCGCGGTTCGAGCCGAGCAAGCCGAAGAAAATTCACGGCTGAGCACGCTCCGCGATGAGCTCCAGCGCGGGATCACGGCGGCCGCACCTGAGGCCGTCGTGTGGGGCGCGACTGAGCCCCGTCTCCCGGGCCACCTGCTCGTGTCGGTGCCAGGCACCCGCTCCGAATCTGTACTCTTTGCACTCGACATGGCCGGCGTACTGGCCTCGGCCGGTGCCGCGTGCCAGGCCGGGGTCGTTGGTGCCTCACCCGTCGTGCTCGCGATGGGCGGGAGCGAGGAGGAGGCGCGCAGCGCCCTGCGCTTCACTCTCGGCGCGACGACGACACCTGAGGACATCGCCCTCGCGTTGCGGGTCCTTCCCGGGGTTCTCGATCAAGCCCGCGCCGCCTTTAAGTAACGTGCACCATATTCTTTTCTCCCCGCGCAACCGTAAGGTAGAAGCATGAAGGTTTTAGCAGCCCTGTCAGGGGGCGTGGATTCGGCCGTTGCCGCAGCCCGCGCCGTCGACGCCGGATATGACGTTGTTGGTGTTCACATGGCGCTCTCGCGTAGCCGTGCCCAACACCGCACCGGCTCCCGCGGGTGCTGCTCGATCGAGGATGCCTCCGATGCACGCCGCGCCGCCGACGTGCTCGGGATCCCCTATTACGTCTGGGATCTGTCCGAGGAGTTCGAAGAGACGGTCGTTGCCGATTTCCTCTCCGAATACCAGGCCGGGCGCCCGCCGAACCCGTGCGTGCGCGGCCACGAACACATTCAGTTCTCCGCGCTGCTCGACCGTGGCCTTGCCCTCGGCTTCGATGCTGTGGGCACCGGCCACTCCGCCAACATCGTGCGTACCGCCGCCGGCGTGGAGCTGCACCGCTCACAGGACATCGAAAAGGACCAGAGCTACGTGCTCGCCGTCATGGGGTACGAACGCCTCGAGCGTTCGATCTTCCCCCTCGGCGACGTCACGTCCAAGACCGAAGTCCGCGCCGAGGCCGCCGCTCGCGGCCTGAGCATCTCCGCCAAGCCGGACTCCTACGACATCTGCTTCGTCGCCGATGGCGACACCCGCGGCTTCCTCCGCGACCGCCTCGGCTCAAAGACGGGGGAGATCGTCGACACCGACGGCAACGTGCTCGGGCAGCACGAAGGCTTCTACGGCTTCACCGTCGGCCAGCGCAAAGGGCTCGCGATCGAACGGCCCGCCGCCGATGGTAAGCCGCGCTACGTGCTCGCCACCGAACCCTCAACCAACCGCGTCATCGTCGGCTCGGCCGAGCTGCTCTCAGTCGACCACATCACGGCCGACGACATCATTTGGCTCGCCAACGATATCGACCCGGCCGAGCAGACCGACCTCGTTATCCAGATCCGCGCCCACGGCCGCGAGATTCCCGCCGACGTGCGTATTGACGGCGAAAAATTGATCGCCGAGGTCAGGGAACCTATTCGCGGGGTCGCCGCCGGTCAGGCGATGGTCGTATACCAAGGCAGCCGCGTCCTTGGTCAGGGTTCGATCTCTGCAACGACGCGCTTGCGTGACGCCTCCGCTCCGCTCCTTCCCGTCTTCGCCGAATAAAACTCCGGGCTAAGAAGCCGCGCCATGCCACGGTGACGGCTGGCGCCGTGGACCTCGCTGCGCGCCGAGCGGATCGCAATTTTTTAGGCGTGAACTTTGCAGGCGAGCCAGCCAGGGCCGTGGAGTGGAAGAATAGGGGCGTGTCTGACCTTCCTGTTGCTACCCAGCTCGCACAGTTGCGTCGAGAGGTTCTCGAGCACCAGTTCAACTATTACATCGGGCAACCCACGATCCCCGATGCAGATTTCGATGCGCTCCTAGCGCGCCTGATAGCCCTAGAGGCCGAACACCCAGACCTCGTGACGCCCGATTCCCCGACCCAGCGCGTGGGGAGCGCGTTCACGACCGAGTTTGAAACCGCGCAGCACATCCGGCCGATGCTCTCCCTCGACAACGCTTTCAGCCTCGAAGAACTTCGCGCGTGGTACGACCGTCTCGCCAGGGAGATCGACGGCGAAATCCCGCTCCTTGGCGAGCTCAAGATCGATGGCCTCGCGATCTCCCTCACCTATGAAGATGGAGAACTCGTTCGCGCACTCACCCGCGGCGATGGCCAGCGCGGGGAGATTGTCACCTTCAACGTGCGCACGATCTCCTCAATTCCGAACCGTCTCGCGGGCACCGATCACCCACGAGTGCTCGAAGTCCGCGGCGAAGTGTTCTACCCCGTGGAGGAATTCCACAAACTCAACGAGGGCCTGCTCGCCGAGGGTAAGGTCCCGTTCGCCAACCCGCGCAATACGGCCACGGGCTCACTGCGCCAAAAGGATCCCCGCATCACCGCTCAGCGCAAGCTCGCGATGTACGCGCACGGCTTCGGCGAGATCGACTGGCCGGGCGGGCCCGCGCTGGAGCGCCAGAGCCAAGAGTACGGGCTCCTGCAGGAGTGGGGCATTCCCGTCTCGCCGCACAACCGCGTGTTTACAGATATCGATGACCTCATCACACACATTGAAGACGTCGAGGAACACCGCCACGACTATGAACACGAGATCGATGGCTTCGTGATCAAGGTCGATGACGTCGCAACTCAGCAGGATCTTGGCGCCACCTCGCGTGCCCCCCGGTGGGCGATTGCGTTTAAGTACCCGCCCGAAGAAGTCACCACGAAACTCCTCGACATAAAGGTCGGCATTGGACGGACCGGTCGGGCAACCCCGTACGCGGTGTTGGAGAAAGTCCTCGTTGCCGGATCTGAGGTCCGCCAAGCAACCTTGCATAACCAAGAGGTCGTACGCCAAAAGGGCGTCCTGCTGGGCGATACCGTCATCATCCGCAAGGCGGGCGACGCGTTCTGGCGCCAGTACGTCCCCACCCCTGCCGAGCTCGTGGTCGAGGACGGCATCGTGGACTCGCTGGACGAGGACGCCGATTCGCCCGTCCCCAACATCACGCACCGCTACCCGGACCGCGTCCTCTTCCTGGTCTCGCCCGTGTGCGCCACCTACTGCCGCTTCTGCACCCGCCGGCGCAAGGTGGGCGACCCGGAGAAGATCCCGCTCAACCAGTTCGACGCCGCGTTCGCCTACCTGCGCGAGCACACCGAGGTGCGCGACGTCGTCATGTCCGGCGGCGATCCGTTCATGCTCTCCGACCGGCGCATCGAGTACTTCCTCAAGACGCTGCGCGAGATCCCGCACATCGAGATCGTCCGCATCCACACGCGCATGCCGAGCCACCTGCCGCAGCGCATCACGCCGCAGCTCTGCGACATCATCCGCAAGTACCACCCGGTCTACATCAACGTCCACTTCAACCACCCGGACGAGCTGACGCCGGACGCCGTGCGCGCGCTCAACCTG
>CAYVDF010000065.1:0-9797 GCA_964450475.1 uncultured Pseudactinotalea sp. | reverse complement strand
ACCGTGTCCTGGTGCGATGGTGGCACGAGGAGCACATCGCTCGCGGCCCTGAGCGTAAACAAGTCGACGCCCTCGCGGGTATCGGTGATGTGCAACAGGTCATGCGGCGCCAGGACTCGCGCGAGCTCGTGCGCTGGTTGAACCTGCTCCAGCGGGATGCCCCCGTTGCGGCAAGGCACGAGCAGCTCTTGCAGCGGCGTGAGCTTAATTCCTGCCGAAGAAATCTGGTGACCAACCTCGTCAAGACCAAAAGTACCGAGCGCGCGTGGCACACCGCTGAATACATCGTCAACGAGCTCTGGCTCGAGGCCAACGATATGGAAGCGCTTGTTCCCCTGAAATGAACCGTACGCCGCCACCCCGGTGCGCAAGAGCCTCTTGTAGACCTTCGAGTTGAGGCGGGAGAAATAGGTCGAACGCCGATCCGGACCGGCTAACACTTCACCGTGGAAGGGCACAACGGCCTGCGCGCCCGCGGCGAGCAGCTGGGCGACCTCGATCGGGGCGAGTGCATCGCCGGCGTCGACGATGATGCTGACTCGGGCGCGTTCTCCCCTGCCATGGAGGTGTTGGTGCACCGCGCCAACGAGCAGGAGCGATGGCACGGGAAGGCTCTCTCCCTCAACCGCGCCGCGGTTGCTCAACACGATGAGCTCGGTTCCCTCCGCCATCGCCGAATCGACTGCGGCAAGCGCCTCATCCAGCGCTGCGCGCAGGCTGCCATCAACGAACTGGCCATCCGCCAGAGGGTAGGTTCCCGAAATGTAGACCGAGCGCAGCGTTGATTGAACTCGTTCGAGAGTTTCCGAGGAAATCGCTGGACCTGGCAGCGCCACCTTGCGCGCGTGCGCCGGCCCATCTGTGAGGATGTCGCTTTCCGGACCGATGTAGAGATCCGGTACGGTCGGCATCGCGAGAATATCGATGTTGGGGCTCGTCAGTTGCGAGCGTACGATGCGGAAGCGGTCAAAGAACGTGAGCTGGCGGTCCACCGCGCCCGTGTCCTCGTAATCGTGCCCGTCGGCGAGCATGTCAGCAACGCCGCGGCTCTCAGCCTTGAACGAGTACGCCGCGCTGATGGTCGACGGGAGCGGGTGCGCTGGCGCGTCGGCAGGCGGCATTTCCTCGGTAGCATCAAGGATGCGCTCTTTGAGCCACTCCCCATAGGGGTTGGCCGCGGCGAGTCCCGCCCGAATCGCATCGGTGGATAACACGTTGCCCGTTGCCGTATCGACGGCAATGATCTCGCCTGGCGCGAGTCGCCCCTTCTTCGTGATCGTCGAGGGGTCCAGATCGACGACGCCTGTTTCTGAGGCGAAAACGACGAGTCCGCTTTCGGTTACCCAGTAGCGGCTGCCGCGGGTGCCGTGACGGTCAAGGATCGCACCGACGAAATATCCGTCGGCAAAGCATGTGACTCCGGAGCCCTCCCACGGTTCCATGACCATCGAGGTGTAATCACAAAAGGCGCGTTCTGCTGGCGACATTGACTTGCCGAGCTGTTCGGGGAATACGAGACGGAGCGCGTGCGTGAGCGAGCGACCGCTGCGGTGGAGCAGCTCGATGAGCTCATCAAGTGCGCCTTCGATGTGGTGAGTGTGGCGGATAACCTCACCCGCGCCGTCGAGAAGGGAGGAGCTCATGAGCGGGACTCGCGCGCGTAGCCATGCGCGGTTTGCGCGTTCGGAGTGGATTTGGCCGTCGTGAGCGAGTACTCGGTGCGGTTGAGCAGCACTCCACTCGGTGTAGTGCGCCCCCTGGCCTGAGTGCACGATGGCGATCTCGGTGAAGAAGCGAAGGTTCGCGAGGTCGGAGTAGAACTGCGCGAGGCGCGTCGCGGGAATGAGGCCCTTATACACGACTGTCGTGCGCGAGAGCGAAGCAAAATACGCCTCGCTGCGAGCTTCAACCTGCTTGCGGATCCGGTAGAGCGCCGCTTCGAAATCCGTCGGCGCTTGCGGCTGCAGTGGCGTGAGAATAACTTGGCGCATGATCGGCATCGTTGATACCGAGGCTGCATCGACGATCGTTTCGTTGACGCGAACCGTGCGCCACGTGAGCGCAGAGAATCCTTCGCTGGCCGCGACCTCGACGATGAGGTCTTGCTCGGCCGTCAAATCTTTGTGGAACACGAAGCCGAGCGCGTACGCACCGGCGGGAGGCAGGTCGGCGCCGAACTCATCGCGGAGAATCGCATCCGGGATGTTCGTTAGGATCCCGCTCGTGTGTGAGCAGTCGTGGTGGAGGTTGCCTAGTGCATCGAGCGCTGCGTCGAGAACGTCGCGCCCGGGGGTGCCTCGGAGCGTGGCGACGAAGGCTACGCCCTCGTGTCCGGGGCCGAATCCGGGCAGGTATGAGCCGCTTGGGTGGTTCGAGGTGTGAACCGTAGTCATACGCGGCGTCCTTTCGTCATCTGAGATTCCGATGGGACGACGGCGGCCCGCAACCACTGTACCGAAGGTTCACACTGATTCAGAAGCCTGGGGCGAGGCTGTTACCGAACCGTATCCTCCTGTGTTTCGTCTTCCGGCTCCTCATCCGGCTCCCGGCCGGGTAGCCACGCGGAGTCTTCGCGGGGTCCTTTTTTCTTTAGGACGGCGAACATCACGAGTGCGAAAATGAGCGTCGCGAGCGACACCCACACGTTGACGCGCACACCAAAAATGAGTTCGGCGGTGTCAATGCGCAGCATTTCGATCCAGAGTCGGCCCATCGTGTACAGCGCGACGTAGAGCCAGAATGCGCGGCCGTGTCCAAGGCGCAGGCGGCGGTCGAGGTAAATCAGGACTGCCGCGGCTGTGAGGTTCCACAGTAGTTCGTAGAGGAATGTCGGGTGAAACAGGGTGCCTGCTGGAAAGTCCAGGCCTTGCCCGGCGAGCACGTCCTCAGAAATCTGCAAGCCCCACGGCAGGTCCGTCGGGGCGCCGAAGAGCTCTTGGTTGAAGTAGTTGCCGATCCGGCCCACGGCTTGGGCGATGAGGATGCCCGGGGCGAGAGAGTCGGCAAACGTCGACAGGCGCAGGCCCTTGGCGCGCAGGAATAGCCACGCGGCGAGCGCCCCAGCGGGGATCGCGCCCCAAATCCCGAGGCCACCTTCCCAGATGTAGAGCGCTTTGATCGGGTTGCCGTTCGGCCCGAAGTACGCTGCCGGTGAGGAGATGACGTGGTAGATTCGCGCGCCGATGATTCCCGCGGGCACGGCCCACATCAACGTATCGACAAGCACGCCATCGGGACTGCCGCGCTCCTTATACCGGCGGGCGGCGAGCCACCCACCGAGGATAATTCCAACGATGATCGCAATCGCGTACGCGCGAAGCGGGATTGGTCCGAGGTACCACACGCCCTGGGCGGGGCTGGGGATTCCGTTCACCGGCCGCTCCTGACGCCGCGCGCGAGATCTTCAATGAGTTCGCGCAGAGCCGCCAGGCCCTCCTCTTCCGTCTCCCCGGACACGAGCGCCTTAACGGCAGCCGAGCCAACGATCACACCATCGGCGTACGCCGCCACTTGGGCGGCCTGGTCCGCATTCGAGACACCGAGTCCAACGCACACGTACTGCGCACCGGCAGCGCGGCAACGCCTCACGAGGTCCTCTGCGGCTTCCCCCACGCTTTCGCGGGTTCCCGTCACGCCCATCGTCGAGGCGGCATACAGGAATCCCCGCCCCGCCTCGGCCGTCATCCGCAAGCGCGCATCGGTTGATGAGGGCGCAACAACGAACACCTTGTCGAGATCGTGCTCATCCGCAGCCGCCACCCATTCGTCTGCCTCATCGGGGGTCAAGTCGGCAGTGATGAGCCCTGCTCCCCCATGCTCTGCGAGATCGCGGGCGAAACGGGCGACCCCATACCGGAACACGGGGTTGTAGTACGTCATGACGAGCGTTGGTGCACCCGTTGCTGACACCTCACGTACGGCCTCAAACACGTCAGAAATCTTGGTTCCGCCGGCGAGGGACGCCTGCGCGGCGGCCTCAATGACGGGGCCGTCCATGCCGGGATCGGTGTAGGGAAGGCCGAGTTCGATAATGTCGGCGCCGGCCTCGATTGCTGTCTTTGCCGCCGTGATCGAAACTTCTAGCGTCGGGTATCCCACCGGGAGGTAGATCATGAGCGCGGCGCGGTTTTCTGCGCGCGCAGCATCGAGTGCTGTTGCCGTGGTGCTCATTGGTCGGCCTCCTTCGGGTATAGATCAAACCAGCGGGCCGCGGTCTCCACGTCCTTATCTCCTCGCCCCGACAGGCTGATGAGCAGAACAGTGGATTCCGGATCCGCGCCGTCTGCAACGAGTTCCTTGCCCACCTCTAGCGCCGCGGCGAGAGCGTGAGCCGATTCGATGGCGGGCAGGATGCCTTCGGTGCGCGAGAGCAACGCGAACGCGTCCATCGCCTGAGCGTCGGATATTGCGCGGTACTCGGCGCGGCCGATCGCGGCGAGGTGCGCGTGCTCGGGACCAACCCCGGGGTAGTCGAGCCCAGCAGAGATCGAGTGGGAGGCCTGGGTTTGCCCGTCCTCGTCCTGCAACAGGAAGGACTTCGCGCCGTGAAGCACTCCGGGGCTACCCTTGGTGATCGATGCAGCGTGGCGGTCGGTGTCGATGCCCTCGCCGCCGGCTTCGGCACCGATGAGGCGCACCCCGTCGTCGTTGAGGAACTCGTGGAAAATTCCCATGGCGTTCGAACCGCCACCGATGCACGCGATAACCGCGGTGGGGAGCGCGCCGATTTCCTCAGCTAACTGATTCTTGCTCTCTTCACCGATGACCTTTTGCAGGTCACGCACCATCTCTGGGAACGGGTGCGGGCCGGCAACGGTTCCAAAAATATAATTTGTCGTCTCGACGTTGGTCACCCAGTCGCGGAACGCCTCATTGATCGCATCCTTCAGCGTGCGTGAACCGGTCTCAACCGAGATGACCTCTGCGCCCAGGAGCCGCATGCGCGCAACGTTGAGTGCTTGGCGCTGAACGTCTACCGCGCCCATGTAGATCGTGCACTCTAGGCCGAAGAGCGCCGCCGCCGTAGCAGTGGCGACACCGTGCTGGCCGGCGCCGGTTTCAGCGATGACGCGCTTCTTACCGACCTTGCGCGTCAGCAGCGCCTGGCCAAGTACGTTGTTGATCTTGTGTGAGCCGGTGTGGTTGAGGTCCTCACGCTTCAAGAACACGCGCACTCCCCCAGCGTGCTCGGCAAAGCGAGGTACCTCAGTGATCGGGCTCGGCCGGCCAACGTAGTTGCGCAGCAGGAGCCGAAGCTCTTCGGTGAACGAGGGGTCGCCCTTCATCTCCTGCCATCCGGCAGTCAGGTCATCGAGCGCGGCAATGAGCGCATCAGGTACGAACCTGCCCCCGAATTCTCCGAAGTAGGGGCCGTGCAGTTCCTTTAAGTTCATCGGCGTGCCGCCCTCAATGCTGGGTGGGATCCCGCGGCTACCATGTCGGCCACGGACGCTTTCGGATGCCCTTGTGTCACGAGCGCTTCGCCCACGAGCACGGCGTCGGCTCCCCAGCGGCCGTATTCCAAGACGTCGTGCGGGCCGCGAATCCCAGATTCGGCAACCTTGACGATTCCCGAGGGGATGAGCGGTGCAAGGTCGGCGAATACTTCACGATTAACTTCTAGCGTGTGCAGGTTGCGTGCATTGACGCCGATAATGTCGGCTCCAGCATCCACCGCGCGTTTGACTTCTTCCTCTGTGTGGGTCTCGACGAGGGCGGTCATCCCAAGGGAATTCACGCGATCGAGGAGGCCTTCGAGCACCGGCTGCTCCAGCGCAGCAACGATGAGCAGAACGAGATCTGCGCCATGCGCACGAGCCTCCCACACCTGATAGGGGGTGACGATGAAGTCTTTCCGCAGCAGCGGGAGGTTGACCCGCGCGCGCACGTCGTCAAAATCAGCGAGCGATCCCCCGAAACGGCGCTGCTCGGTTAGCACTGAGACAACTGCGGCTCCCCCGGCTTCGTAATCCGCGGCGAGGCCGGCCGGGTCTGCGATATCGGCGAGCGCCCCCTTCGAGGGGCTCGATCGCTTGACCTCAGCGATCACGGTAACCATGTCGTCCCGCCGAAGCGCGCTCACGCCATCCTTCGCTGAATCTCGCGCCAGCGCGATCTCTTTGAGTTCTTCGAGCGGTACGGCGGCTTCCCTCTCGGCGAGGTCCACCCGCACGTCCGCGACGATTTGTTCCAAAATGGTCATGTCGCCCTTCCTAAGCTGCTCACTATGTTACGGCCGATTCGGAGGTTGGCTTGACCGGGCTCAATCGGTGAGATAGCGGGTTAGAAAATGTTGCGAAGAATCCCAAACGCCACGAGGATCGCCCCGAAGACGATCACGACCCACGCCGGAACCGTCAACGCCCGGTATCCGCGCCACGCCCGCCACCACCATCCAACGAGCAACACTGCAAGGATCGGCAGATAAATAGTGAGCACGGGGTTCATCGCCCACGCGCCCGCAAAATCGAGGTGCACCATGTCGTACACCGCGCGGGTTCCCCCGCACGTTGGGCACTGGTATCCGGTGAGCCACAGGATCCAACACGTTGGGAACCCACCCGTGTGAGGGTTCCCCAGCGCGATCGCCAATGTGCCCGCAGCAAGGAGCCCCAGCGCAATGCTCGGGGTCTTCACGTCCCGCGTGTGAGTCTTGGAGATCGCGGTCATGGCCTCACCTGCGCCCTTCGACTACCAGCGACAAATAAAATTCGGGCCGAACTAGCCCAGCAAGCGCGGCCTTAGAGGTCTTCGACCGTGGGCGCGGGGCCCTTCTTCACGGGCTGTCCGTAGCCCATGGCGCGCAGAACCAGGGAGCCGATGATCCCAATAGCCATGATTACGGCACCGATAATCACCGGCACGGAGTTCCACATGGCCACGCCAACACCTGCGACGAGCGCCCCAACGGAGGCAACCCAGAAGAGGAACCAACCGGCAATCGTACGCCCGTGGTTCATCTGCGGGGATTCGGCGGGCGGGCCCATCAATTCTGGCCCCGACGTCGAGATTTCCTGGCTCATGTTCGTCCTTCATCGATTCGTTGGGAGATACTCCCACGTTACAACTAAACGTAGTCTATCCGCATTCAGGTTGGATCTTCGCCACGCGATATTGCATCCCAGTCATCGATTGTTTGACGGCGCAACTCGACCTGCGGATCTTTCTTCGCCGCTCGCGTAGGTTCTGGCCGGTCGTCCGCCGCCCTCTGGTAGCGCCGGCCGACGCTCGCCCACGCTCCGAGGTGGGTAATGAGCCATGCCGCAGCACCGATCGCAACGACGAGAATGATCATGGCAACATACGGCCATACCGTGACGGTCACGGGGAGGTTGATCGCCCGAACCGACGTCGCCTCCGCGGCCGCGGCGCGGGCAACCACCTCGGGTTCACGCAAGAATCCGATGATCGTCACGGCTGCGAGCACTCCGCCGCCCATCACCGCGATGAGCGCGCCAATCCGCGCGGCCCGCCCGGCAAGGCCAAGCAGCAACCCGGCGGCGAGGATGACGAGGCCGATGCTCGCCGTCGTCGGCGACGCCGTCGTGCCTGCAGCAGCAACCGGCAGATCCCCGGTGGCTGTTGGGGCGGTGCCGCTCACCCAGGAGGGCAGGGTGGTGAGCAAAATGAGCGCACCAAGCACAGTGACGATCGCGGCCGCTCGGCCCCGAGAGACATTAGTCATCGCGCGCGCCTTCAGGAGCAAGCTGAGTCAGGCCGCTGGCTACCTCAACGGCGGTGACAGCAGCACGCGCCTTTGCGCGTGTTTCAAGGTACTCGGTCTGCGGATCTGAGGCGGCAACGAGTCCGGCGCCCGCCTGAACCGACGCCGTGCCACCGCTCATGACCGCAGTGCGGATCGTGATCGCCATGTCCATGTCCCCTGCGAAGTCGAAGTATCCGACCGTTCCGCCGTATACTCCACGCCGGGCAGGTTCAAGGGCGTCGATGATCTCGATCGCCTTCTCGCGCGGACTCCCTGAGAGGGTGCCGGCAGGAAACGCGACGGCAAGCGCATCGAGTGCGGTCTTACCCTCGCTCAGTTCACCGGTCACAGTCGAGGTGATGTGCATGACGTGGGAGAACCGCTGGACGCGCATCGACTCCTCTACCTCAATCGTCGATCCGTCACACACGTGCGCCAGGTCGTCCTTCGCGAGGTCAACGAGCATGACGTGCTCAGAGACTTCCTTTTCGTCGGCGAGCATCTCGCGCTCGAGCTCAAGATCCTCCGCGGCCGTACGCCCGCGTGGGCGCGAGCCTGCGATCGGGAAGGTCATGACCCGCCCGCCGGTCACCTTGATAAGGGTTTCGGGTGAGGAGCCAACGACGTGGAACTCCCCTGCCGGACCACCAGGCAGGTGAAGCATGTACATGTACGGCGAAGGGTTGATCGTACGCAGCGCGCGGTACACATCAAGGGCGCTTGCGGGAGTTTCGAGATCGACCCGGTTGCTCAGCACGACTTGCTCGACCTCGCCGCCGGCGATCATCTCCTTGACACCGGCGACCGCCGTCTCAAAGTCCTCCTGCGACGTTCGAAACGTCGCCGGTACCTCCGCGGAGTATTGCGTACTCACAACCGATGGGTGCGTGCGCACGAGCGAGGCAGCCAACTCATCGAGGCGCGCCACGGCATCGGCGTAGGCACGCTCGACCCCGGTGGGGGCATCGTCGGTGTTGATCGCGTTCGCGATGAGCCAGGCCGAACCGTCGTGGTGGTCGATCGCCACCATGTCGGCCACGAGCATGAGCGCAACGTCCGGTAGGTGGAGTTCTTCGGGCGCGACCTTTTCCAGGTCGGGATAGAAGTACCAGCACGCGTCCCAGCCCACTGCCCCAACGAGGCCGCCGGTCAGCGGCGGGAGTCCAGGCAGCGGTTCAGTGTGGAGAGCATCGAGTGTGCCGCGCAGAATCTCAAGGGGCGCTCCCTTCTGCGGCACCGAGACCGGCGGGTTCCCCAGCCACTGCGCGTCATCCCCGGAGGCGAGCAACGTCGCACTAGCACGCACGCCAACGAAACTCCAGCGGTGCCACGCGCCGGAGGTTTCCGCCGACTCCAGAATAAAACTACCCGGGCGCCCATCGGCAAGGCGACGATAAATACCTACGGGCGTGAGATCATCCGCGAGCACGCGGCGCACAACTGGGATGACCCGGCGCTCTGTTGCTAACTCGGTGAACTCCTGCGCACTCGGCCACGTCGTTCCCCAGTCCAGGCTCGCGCTCATGCCGCGCCGCCGGAGATGGGGAGTTCATTCGTAAAGCACGAGCGGGTGCCAAGGTGGCATGCCGCCCCGACCTGTTCCACCGCCACAAGGAGCGCGTCGCCGTCACAATCCAGCGCAACCGACTTGACGTATTGCACGTGGCCTGAGGTATCTCCCTTTCGCCAATATTCCTGGCGTGAGCGGGACCAGAACGTCACTCGCCCTTCGGTGAGCGTGCGGTGCAGTGCTTGGTCGTCCATCCACCCGACCATGAGCACCTGGTTGTTCTCGTGATCTTGGATGACGGCGCATACGAGGCCGTCCGCGTCGCGTTTGAGTTGTGCTGAAATGTCTGGATCTAGGGCCACGTTGTTGATTTTCTCACGATTGCTCACCCGGCGCAGTACGCTCCGTCAGTTGAGCCGTCCACGATTCCTGCATCCGCGTGTACACCCCGCCCTTCGCGAGCAGTTCGGTGTGGTGCCCCAGCTCAACAAGTTCACCCTGATCGATGACGGCGATGAGGTCTGCTGCCTCGGCCGTCGACAGGCGGTGGGCGATCGACACAGCTGTCTTCCCCTCGGTCAG
>CAYVDF010000064.1:0-10107 GCA_964450475.1 uncultured Pseudactinotalea sp. | reverse complement strand
ATGACCAGCACGTTCGTCGTGTCTAGGGTGATGAACTCCTGGTGCGGGTGCGTGCGCCCGCCCTGCGGTGGGAGCGAGGCCTGGGTGCCTTCAAGAATTTTCAGCAGCGCCTGCTGCACACCCTCGCCCGATACGTCACGCGTGATCGAAGGGTTCTCCGACTTGCGCGAAATCTTGTCAATCTCGTCGATGTAGATGATGCCCGTCTGTGCCCGCTGGACATCACCGTCAGCGGCCTGCAGAAGTTTGAGAAGAATATTTTCCACGTCTTCACCAACGTATCCGGCTTCCGTCAACGCAGTGGCGTCAACGAGCGCGAATGGAACGTTGAGGCGCTTGGCAAGAGTCTGCGCGAGGTAGGTCTTCCCGCTGCCCGTGGGGCCAACGAGGAGCACGTTTGACTTGGCTAGCTCGACGTGGTCGTCATCCGGAAAGTGGGTACCTGCCTGGATGCGCTTGTAGTGGTTATAGACGGCGACGGCGAGCGACTGCTTTGCGCGTTCCTGGCCGATGACGTATTCCTCGAGGTGAGCGTAAATTTCGCGTGGCTTAGGCAGGTCCAGCGCTTCAGTCTGAGTTTCGCCGGCGAGTTCCTCGGCGATGATCTCGTTGCAGAGCTCAATGCACTCGACACAGATGTACACTCCGCGCCCAGCGATGAGCCGCTTGGTCTGCTTCTGCGATTTACCGCAGAAGGAGCACGTGAGTAGGTCGACGCCTTCTCCAACACGAGCCATCTTTCGGTCCTCTCAACTCGGGTACTCAACTATTGCACACCAGACCTGTGACATTCGCTAGTTCTCGCGGCGTGTGTCTCATAGCCGTTCGCTCTCAGCGCCATCAACAACTCCCGCACAACGGATGCACAATCAGTGCCGACATGTCATAGCAAAGGGCCGCGTGAAACATTCACTCGGCCCCTTGCGCGCGCTCAGTTGAGCGTTACTTCTTTGGCAGTTCGGCAACCTTGCGGCTTTCGAGAACCTGGTCGACGAGCCCGTATTCCTTCGCTTCGGCGGCGGAGAGGATCTTGTCGCGCTCGATGTCTTCGGTCACCTTCTCAACCGGCGTGCCGGTGTGCTTCGCGAGAGTCTCCTCCAGCCAGGTGCGCATACGGATCATCTCGTTCGCGTGAATCTCGATATCCGACGCTTGCGCGTAGCCACCCTCCATCGAGGGCTGGTGGATGAGCACGCGAGCATTCGGCAGCGCGAGGCGCTTACCCGGCGAACCGGCTGCGAGCAGCACGGCGGCGGCCGAGGCCGCCTGGCCGAGGCACACGGTCTGCACCTGAGGGCGGATGTACTGCATCGTGTCGTAGATCGCCGTCATCGCGGTGAACGATCCACCGGGAGAGTTGATGTACAAGGTGATGAGCGAGTCCGGATCCTGCGATTCAAGAACGAGAAGCTGAGCCATCACGTCATCAGCAGAGGCGTCGTCCACCTGAACTCCGAGGAAAATAATCCGGTGCTCAAAGAGCTTGGTGTACGGGTCTTGGCGCTTGTAGCCGTAGGCGGTGCGCTCTTCGAACTGGGGCAGCACGTAGCGGGCCGAGGGGCTCGCGGCGAGACCGCCAGGTCCAGCGAGGCGAGCGGAAGCGTCAAAGAATTGGTTGGTGTTCATGTGTACCCGGCTCCTTACTTCGAGTCCGCGTCACGGTCACCGACGTTGGCCGCCGAGGGTGCGTGGCGCACAACGTGGTCGATGAAGCCGTATTCGAGGGCTTCTTCAGCAGTGAACCAGCGGTCGCGGTCAGCGTCGCGGTTGATCTGCTCGACGGTCTTTCCCGTCTGTTCCGCCGTGAGTACAGCCATGACCCGCTTCATGTGCAGGATGAGCTCGGCGTTGATCTTGATGTCCGTGGCGGTTCCGCGGATACCGCCCGAGGGCTGGTGCATCATGACACGCGCGTGAGGGGTCGCGTACCGCTTGCCCGGGGTGCCCGAGGCGAGCAGGAACTGCCCCATCGATGCCGCCATCCCCATCGCAACCGTGGCGACGTCGGGCTTGACGAACTGCATCGTGTCGTAAATCGCCATCCCCGCGGTGACGGAGCCGCCCGGGGAGTTGATGTACAGCCAGATGTCTTTGTCTGGGTCTTCCGCCGCGAGCAGGAGCATCTGCGCACAGATCTGGTTCGCGTTGTCGTCGCGAACATCCGATCCGAGCCAAATGATCCGCTCTTTGAGCAGGCGGCTGTAAATGCTATCGCCGAGTGACTGGTGTGAGTCTCCTGCCGCGGCGTGCGGCAGTTCTAAAGATGTGCTCAACGTGTACTCCTGATCTAATCGACTGTCATTGACTTTAACGCCGCAGGCCGACATATCCTGCCCGGATGTGCCCCTGTTTCGCTGGTAGCGCAGAGATTCTTTCCGCCCACCCGAATGTGGGCGCAAAAGCCGACGGGAGCCGCGCCGGTGAAGGCGGACTCCCGTCGAAGCGCTCGGTGGCGCTTAGTCTTCTTCTTCGACCTCGTCGTCCTCGATAATGTCGATGACCTCGGCCGCTTCGAGGGCTTCCTCAGCATCGCCGGTGATGTCGATCATGTGGCCGGCTGCAGCAGCCGCAGCGGCGTCTTCTTCGTCCGAGCCGATGAACTCGCTCAGGTCAACGTCGTTGCCGGAGGAGTCAACGACCTTCACCTTGCGCAGCGCGAGCGCGAGCGCCTTGTTGCGCGAGAGTTCGGCAACATACATCGGGATCTGGCCGCCCTGGTCGGCGCTGGAGATGAACTGGTTCGGGTCCATGCCGCTGCGCTGCGAGAGCTGCAGCAGGTACTGGATGAGCTCTTCCTGGGAGACCTGGGGGTTAACGAGTTCGGCTACTGCGTCGAGGATGAGTTGACGGCGCAGAGCGGTCGTGGTGTCTTCGCGAACCTCTTCGCGGTGCACGTCGTCGTCGAGGCGGCCTTCGGCCTCGAGGTGGCGATGCACCTCGTCTTCAACGACGCCTTCAGGGGTCGGGAAGTCGGCGGCCGCTTCGAGGGCTGCGAAGAGTTCGTCGCGGGCCTGGATCGCCTGGTCGGATACCTTGCGGGCAGACACATCGGTGCGGAGCTTCTCGCGAAGTTCGTCGAGCGTGTCGACTTCGTCATCGGCCATCTGGGCGAACTCATCGTCGAGGTCGGGGAGTTCGCGCTCCTTGACCGCCGTGGCGGTCACGGTGATCTCGGAGTCGGTACCGGCATGCTCGCCGCCGGCGAGCGGAGCGGTGAACGTGGTGGTCTCCCCCGCCTTGAGGCCGGTGAGCGCTTCGTCCATGCCTTCGAGCATGGTGCCCGAGCCGAGTTCGTAGGGGATGCCTTCAACAGCGTCGATCTCGTCGTCGCCAACCTTGGCGGACAAGTCAATGGTCAGGGTGTCGCCTTCCTCGGCGCCGCGGTCAACGGCAACGAGCGTGCCGAAGCCTGCGCGAAGGTCTTCGAGGGCTGCGTCGATGTCCTCATCGGTCACGTCAACGTCGTTGACCGTGACAGTCAGGCTCGACAAGTCTGGGAGGTTGACGTCAGGGCGGATGTCCACGGTAGCCGTGAACTTCAGGTCGTCTTCGCCCTCAACGAGGCCGGGGATCGCCGTGATCTCGATGTCGGGCTGGCCTAGGGGCTTGACGTCGGCTTCGGTCACGGCTTGGGTGTACAGGTCGGGCATCGCGGCGTTGATCGCGCGCTCAACTACGGCCGCCTTGCCAACGCGCTGATCGATGATGCGCGCCGGTGCCTTGCCCCGACGGAAGCCGGGGATGTTCACCTGCTGGGCCACTTCGGCGTAGGCCGCATCCATGTGAACCTTGAGGTCTTCTAGGGGAACCTCAACCGTGAGCTTGACCTTCGTGGGGTCAAGGTTTTCGACTTCGCTCTTCACGTGCTTGAACTCCAGATATTTAAGGGGCCGGCCAATGTGCCCACTGTGGACTGCGACCGATTACTAACCAACGCTCAAGTCTATGGCACGAAGCCTAGAGGTGGCGCCGTCACGTGGGTGATTTATGCAACTCCCCGCACTAGTGCGAGGGTGCGAGTGATTGGAGAACGAGGCCAACGGCGAACGTTCCCCACGGCGCAGAGAATGCATATGGATCTTCGTCGGTTGGCCAGCCGGTGAATTCCGCTGAGTTGTAAAAACTCATTGTCGGGGTGATGAGGAGGGGGATGTAGGGCAGGTCGGTGGCGATCTGTGCCTGGATCGTCGCATAGGCGTCGAGCTTGGCGGTGCGGTCGTCGGTGGCCGCTGCTGCGATGATTGCTTCGTCAACGCGCTCGGCCGAATAGCGCGCGACATTCCACGTGCCCTCGAGCAGGTCGGTGCCAACGGGCGTCGTCGCCTGGCCGCCGAACCATTTCGCATAGGTTGGCAGCGGGTCCGTATCGGGGCTCGCCATCATCCCACCAATGATGAGTTCAAACGTCCCGCTCAGTCGCGACGCCGCAAATTCCTCCCACGGCAGAGGCTCGACCACGAGATCGATGCCCGCGCGCTTGGCCTGTTCTGCTACGAGATCTGCCAGGAGATTGTGATCGCTCCACCCCTCAACGGTGCCGATCCTCAGCTGTAGAGGTTCGCCGTCTTTTTCAAAGATCCCGGACTCTCCACGCTCATACCCTGCCTCGGTGAGCAGCGACGCCGCGCGCGATGCGTCGGCGGTGAGCGGGCTCTGCGCCAGTGTCTGGTCGGTCAGCCACGGGTCGCTTTCGCCAAGCAGAGTGAATGCCGGGCTTGGCGCAAAAGCGTGGCCAGCAAAGACTTTCTCGATCAGCTCCTCGCGATCGATCGCCGCGTCGAGCGCGCGTCGCACCGCGCCGTCCGTTTGCGTGCCCTCACATCCAAGACTTGCGTTCGCACACGTGTAGATGACAAGTGGTTCTTGCCGCTCGATCTTTGCCGAGTAGTACCCGAACGATTCGATCCGGTCGGCATCAGGGAGGAACAGGCCGACCCAATCGGCGTCGTTATCGATGAGGAGGCCTCTGGCCTCGGCGTGATCGTTGACGGCGATGAACTTCACCTTCGGGATCTCGACCTGCCCGCCGCGCCAGTAGGTGGGGTTTGCCTCCAGCGTGTAGAACTCATCGGTCACCTCGTTCAAAACAAATGGCCCGGTACCAACGAGGGTAGGTTCCTGCGGTGCGTGCTGGGCAACGATGGGACGCTGCAAGATCTGGGCTTCCTGAGCGAACTGGGGCTCAGCGAACTGAAGGATCACCGTGCGCTCATCTTCGACTCGAGCGTCGGTAAGGTAGCTCAGTTTGCCCGATTCCAGCAGGTAGGAGTAGACGACGTCGTCGGCGGTGAATGGCTGCCCGTCGCTCCACTCGACTCCGCTGCGCAGGGTGATTCGTAGCTCGGTGCCGGCATCGTTAAATGCAGCGGACTCAGCGAGCATCGGCACGGGGTCCAGGTCGGCGGCGCGGTGGAACACAAAAAGCGATTCGATAATTCCGCCACGAACTCCCGGGAGCGCCGTGGCAGAGAACGGGTCTAAGTCGGCGGCGAGCGGCGTGAAGGTTTCCGCCCACACGACGAGTTCGCGCGCATCGGCTGACTGCGCTCCAAGTGCGGTAGCGCTGTCGCTGGGTGCGCTCGTGCGCAGCGGCGGCAGGGGTGCTGAGAGTTGCGCACAGGCAGCGACGGAGGCAAGAGCGATGGCGGATGCGAGGGCACGCATGCTCAGTGCTCGCGTCGTGCGCATCGCTCACCTTTCTGCGTGTCAATCCCATCTCGCCGTCTCATCGCAGCAAGGAAAAGCGACCCCCGACGTGGGGAACGAGGCAGCAAACGCCTCCAAGATACCCAGTTTGCATCGGGCATGCCATTTCCCTATCGCGGGTCGCGGCGCCGGGTACTCCCCTAGTTGGTCGGTAGGTGCACGATCTCGGCGCTACCCACTCGAGAGAACCGCTGCGGCTGGCAAGTCAGCACAATAATTTGTGCGTCTTTGCCCACCTCGTTGAGCACGGCGCCAAGGCTCGCGAGTCGCCCGTCATCGGCAAACCCGAGGGCATCGTCGAGGATGAGCGGTGCGCCGTCCTCGTCGTCAACGAGAGCAGCCGCCGCGAGACGGCCAAGGAGCCCGAGCTGTTCACGCGCGCCCGCTGAGAGGTAGTCAAACGGGATGGTTTCTGCGTTGAGCGTGCGGCTAGCGATCCGCAGATCCGGGGTGATCTCGACACCGAAGTCCGGGCCGAAGACGATTTTGCCGAAGCTCGTGATCTTCTGCGCGAACGGCGCAACGTATTTTGCGTGTGCGGCATCCCGGTGGCGCGTGATCACATCACGGAGCAGTTTGGCGGCCGCGGCGCGGCGCTCGACGTGGGCGAAGCGATCTTGGGCGGCCTTAAGCTCCGCATCGGCCTCAGCAATGAGGTCGTAGATCCCCCTACTCGTGCGGTCATCAACCAGGGCGATGGCCCGCTCGAGGCGGAGCTGGGTGTCTTGCGCGCGCTTGGCGGCGTTAGCGGCCCAATCCTTCGCGTTGGTCAGTTCGATTTCGATCGCCTCGGGATTAGCGGCGGCAAGTTCGGCCTTCGCCTCCTCGAGCCTCGTGGCGCTGGCCTCGGCGCGGGTGCGGGCCTCGGTGACTGCCGAGTCAAGTTCCTCGTCGGACCTTTCCGCGCGCGCCGCTTCCAGTGCAGTGAGCGCACGCTGCGCTTCCGCGGTGTGCGAGGCCGCCTCGGCTTGGAGGCGAATGACTCGTTCCTGGCTCGAAGCGATCTCCGCGGCGTGCTCTTCTGCTGCGGTTTCGGCCCTTGTGAGGGCATCCTCGGCCTCAGTGATGCGTTCGCTTGCTGCGGTCGAGGCCGCGCGAAGCGCCGCGAGGTCACCCGGCTCAGATGCCTCGACATCATTGCCTTCGAGGGCCGCGGCTGCTGCGGCGAAGAGTTCCTGGAGTTCCTCCAGAGTCTGCTCCCCAAGTGCCGTGTCGCGTGCATCGCCGGCGCGCTCGTGGGCGGTCATCGCGCCACGGTGCGTCGCGTTGACGTCGCGAGCCTGCTCAACAGACTCGACCTCGCCGCGTGCGAGCAGGTCGTCGAGAACCGCGGTCGCCTCCGTGACCTCGCGTTCATGATCTTCAGGCAGCGCCCCTGGGGTGATATCGACCTTCAGGTAGCCCGGGACTTCGATCTCGATTGGTCCGTTCACGAGGATCTCGGTCGCCTCGGTGATCGATTCGCCGTTGATCTCTGTACGGTGCTCCGATAGCGGCGTGACGTTCACGCGGGCTACAGCGGCGTCGCGCGTGGCTCGGGCAATGCTCAGGCGCGTTGAGGCCTCGGTGATGTCTTTGAGGAGTTGGTCATCGACTTTCGCCCCAGCAATGATGGCTGCGGCGTCGAGGCGATCCTGCTGAGCACGCTCCACCGCGGCGATTCGCTCTTGAAGCTCATCGTGGTCAGCGCGCGCAATCGCGAGGTCGACAGCCTTGGCAGCCGCCGTGGCGGCGGCCCGGGCATCGCGCACGTTTTCTCGCGCGGCTTCACGTGCGGTTTTGAGTTCCGCCGTTCGCTCGTCGTACCCGGCTGTCTGCTTCGTCGCCTCAGCCAGGGCGGAGGCTGTTTTCTCTTTCGCCTGTGTACGCTCGGCGAGTTCTTTGACAAGCCTTTCGCGGGTTTCGCGAGCACCTTCAGCGACCTTGACCGCCGCGGCGAGGCCATCGGCCTCGCGCTGGGCAGCGTCGACAGCATCGCGGAACTTTGCCAGCGCCGCATCGCGTGCTGTGGCCTCGGTGAGGTTCTTCTCTGCTTCCTCTAGGTCGGCTTCGTCGCGGGCGTGCTGGATGCGTTCGCGCTCGACATCAGCGGTGAACGTATCCATCTCACGGCCCTGCTCCTTGGCGTCGGCGAGTTTTACCTCAAGCTCCTCCACGAGCTTCCTGAGATCCTGGTACTCACCCCTGGCGCGGCCTGTGCTTGTGAAGTGCAGCGAGTACTCGGCCTCGATCCGCTCGAGCAGCTCATCGTGGTCGGCCGGGTTCGCCGAATCATCCGCGAGCGCACCTCCAAGGGAGCGCAGCCCAACGAGGTTCGCCTCCTGGAGGGATGCGCCTTGGACGACTTCGAGCGCATCGAACAGGTCGACATCCATGTGTTCGGCAAGGAACGTTCCGAGGCGTTCATGCGCTTCATCGCCGGAGAGGGCTTCAGACACGGGGCCGGTGATGCGAAGTTCGGTGATTGGCTGTTTGAGCCAGCGCTTGTGAACCCACACGTCGTGGCCACGTGCGGTGAACTCGAGTTCGACTTCGGGTCCGACATCTTTCCCGATTGGTTGGATCGCTCGCACGCCCTGAGCTCGGGAGGAATCCTTCATCGTGCGCACGAGGCTAATGGCCTCAGCGATCGAAGTTTTACCGATCTCGTTCGGACCGGCAACGATTGTGACCCCGTCGGCGAACTCAACGACTGATTCGCTGATGCCGCGGAAGTTGCGGAGAATTATTTTTTTCAGTCTCATCGCTTCACCCCCGTGGCGAGGCGGTAGAGCAACCCGAGCGCGTCCTGGGCGACCCCGGCGTCATCATCGCCTGCTGCTGCACGGCTCGAAAGCTCCTCCAGCGCATCAGCGGCGAAGCCGGTGAGCCCGAGATCGTCAAAGTCGGAATCATCTGGGATTGTGACGAGCTCGGTGTGGCGCGGCCAGAATTCCACGCGCGCAAAGACGTCAGAGTGCTCGCTAATGATCTGCTCCAGTCGCACCCGTGCGCTCGTTGAGAGAGTTCCCTTGAGCGAGAGCCACAGTGCGGTTCGCGACTTGTGTGGGATGTCCGCGAGCGCCGCCTCGAAGGCGTCGAGGTCGGCATCGCTCGTGAAGTAGTGCTCGACGTCGAGGAAACTCCACTCACCGATGTGGCGCGGCTCGAAACTCGCCTCACCATCCTCGACGTCGACGATGAGCACATGGCCGGGGTCGATCTCACGGCGGGCGGTGACCTCGGGGGCGCCGGGGTACCAGATCCCCGGTGCCACCTCCTTCAAACCGTGGCGGTCGCCGAGGATCACCGCGTGAGCGAGGCCCTCATCGAGCAGTGAACGAAGCGGGGCGACCTCGATCGTCGACGGGTCGTCGCGGTCCGGATTGAGCGTGTCGGTCGACCCGTGGCCAAGGATCACCCGCGTCGTGCCCGCAGGTACGGGTGGCAGGTCTGCGCAGGCCTCGGCCACGAGATCGGTGAGCGGGCGCTTGCTGAACCATGGAGCACCAACGATTTCCACGCCGTCCATCAATGAATAGATGCCGGGCTCGCGAATGACGTGAACGTGCTCGGGAACGCGGGTAGCGAACGAGGGATCGTCATAGATTGAGGCAGCATCGAGGGGGTCGTGATTGCCGGGCAGGAGCACGACGGGCACGGGGTAGCCGCTGAGTGCCTCGAGCGTGCGGGAGATGACGGCCCGATCGAGTTGGTTGGATTCAAATACATCGCCGCCCACGACAACAAACTTCACATCAACCTCGGCGGCAAGCTCGCCAATTCTGCGCACCGCATCGAAGCGTGCTTGGTGGAATCGTGGGCGCGCCTCATCATCGAGGAAATGCGCCGTCATTCCGAGCTGCCAGTCTGCGGTGGCTATAAAACGCATAGGTTCTCCTTCATCGTTGCTCAGCATACGTGGCGGGTGTGACACGGCGAGGCGAACATCCACAGGCGGTGGCGCACTATGCTGAGGGCAGCGGCCAAGTATCGAGAGCGAGTGAGGGCATCGTGGTGAAGCGACAGATCCCAAATCCGCGGGAAATCTTCGAGTTATTGAGGTTCAAGACGCCCGAACTGAGCGCCAAGACGCGCCGCCTCAACTCCGCACTGACGATCTGGGATCTGCGCGCGATCGCGAAACGGCGCACGCCCGCCGCAGCGTTTGATTACACCGACGGCGCGGCCGAAGCCGAGCTCTCCCTGCGGCGCGCCCGCCAAGCATTCCGGGACATCACGTTGCACCCCGGGGTGCTCAACGACGCGTCGAAGGTCGATATGTCGACAACGATCCTCGGTGACCGCAGCGCACTCCCGTTTGGTATCGCCCCCACTGGCTTCACCCGGCTTATGCACACCGAGGGAGAGCACGCGGGTGCCGCGGCCGCCGGCGCCGCAGGGATCCCGTTCACGCTCTCC
>CAYVDF010000063.1:0-10213 GCA_964450475.1 uncultured Pseudactinotalea sp. | reverse complement strand
GCCGTCGGGATGGCGACGAACATGCCGCCGCACAACCTCGGCGAAGTCGTGGCCGCCGCACGCCACCTCATCGCCCACCCCGACGCCACCCTTGATGACCTCATGCGTTTCGTCCCTGGCCCTGATCTTCCTGGGGGTGGCCGCATCATCGGCCTCGACGGCATCCGTGACGCGTACGAATCAGGTCGCGGAACGTTCCGTACGCGCGCGAAAGCATCGATCGAACGCATCACGCCGCGCCGCTACGGCATTATCGTCACCGAACTTCCCTATCTCGTCGGCCCCGAACGCATCATCGAGCGCATCAAGGATGCCGTTCAGGCGAAGAAGGTTCAGGGAATCTCCTCACTCGCCGATCTCACGGACCTTGAACACGGCCTGCGCATCGAGATCGGTATCAAGTCTGGATTCAATCCCGAAGCCGTTCTTGCAGACCTTTACCGCCACACGCCGCTCGAGGACTCCTTCGGGATCAATAACGTCGCACTTGTGGACGGCGAGCCCCGGGTTCTCGGTCTTCGTGATCTTCTCGTGGTGTACGTGAACCACCGCCTCGTTGTCGTACGCCGCCGAACTGAGCACCTCATGCACAAGCACGAGGCGCGTTTGCACCTCGTTGACGGTCTGCTCATCGCGATCGCGGATATCGACGAGGTGATTGCCGTGATCAGGTCCTCTGAGAATGCCGAGGAAGCGCGCAGCCGCCTCATGCTGGTCTTCGACCTCTCGCAGGCACAGGCCGAATACATTCTTGAACTCCGACTTCGTCGGCTCACCAGGTTCTCCCGGATCGAACTCGAAACCGAGCGCGGTGAGCTCCAAGAAGAAATCTCGCGCTTGCAGGCAATTCTTGCCGATGATGGACTCCTTCGCGCCACCGTCTCCGATGAGCTCGCGGCGGTGGCCGCCGAGCACGGCACACCGCGGCGCACTGTTCTCCTCGAAGCCGACTCCACCATCGCTCCCGCCGCAGCCTCGGCCGCCTCCCTAGAGATCGCGGACGACCCGTGCTGGGTGATGCTCTCGGGCTCGGGCATGGTGGCTCGCACGAGCACCGCCGAAAAGCCAGGTCGCACCGGTGAGCGCAGCGCCCACGATGCCCTCGTTAACCTCGTTCCAGCGACGGCGCGCGGTGAGCTCGGCGCCGTCACGTCACTTGGGCGGCTTGTGAAATTCAATGTCGTCGAGATCCCTGCGCTCCCGCCGACGCAGGATGCGCCGAGCCTCGTCGGCGGCCTGCCCATCACCGATCTCGTCACTCTCGAACCGGGCGAGCGAGTCGTTGGTATCACCTCACTGGAGGAAAGCGATTCTCCGCTGACCCTTGGCACGAAGGGCGGCATCGTTAAGCGTGTCCGCGTTGACTGGCCAGCTCGTGCCGACGAGTGGCACGTCATCACCCTCAAAGACGGCGATGAAGTCATCGGGGTCACCGCTGCCGGTGATTCTGATGATCTCGTGTTCATGACCTCCAACGCCCAGCTCCTGCGCTTTGATGCCGAAGCCGTCCGTCCTCAAGGGCGCAGCGCCGGAGGCGTGGCGGGCATCCGGCTCGTGGACTCTGCGGAAGCCATCTTCTTCGGGTCTGTTACCGATCCTGATTCGGCCTACGTCGTGAGCATCGCTGGGCCAAGCGACGCCCTGCCTGGCACCACCCCTGGCGCCGCGAAAGTCACGCCCTATGCCCTGTACCCGCCGAAGGGGCGGGGAACGATGGGCGTACGCGTCCAACGTTTCCTCAAAGGCGAAGACACGTTGCTTCTGGCTGCGGTCTCTCCGAATGAGCCACGCGCCATCGCAGCCGAAGGGCACCCGGTTGACCTACCTGAGGTAGACGAGCGCCGCGATGGATCAGGCACACCGTTGAAAGCTCCCGTCGCCGCCATCGGCTAGCGCCAAAAATTAGAGTTCGATAATAAACATCGTCGAGGAACGGATAGCTTCAAAGCTCAGGGTTGAGAACAATCCAAAGGTTTTCGACGGCGCTGCCGCGTCCACGCCAACTGCTGCGTACTCGATGCCGTCGTCTCGGTAGGTTCGCATCGCGTGAGCCACCAGTGCTGTGGCAATTCCGCGGTTGCGCCAGTCTTGACGCACCCCGAGCATGTCGATGTAGCCTTCCGACCACCCGAGTGACTCCCAGTCCTGCTCGTAGCGCCCAGACAGCAGGTAGCCAACGACCTTGGCTCGATCAGAGGTCTTATCGAGCGCGAGGAACGACCACTCTTCGGCGAGGAAATCCCGATCCTGCGCCCACGTTTCTGGACTCGAGGGCTCAGACCCCCAGTGCAGCTCGAAAGCGTCGTTATGCGCGAGGCGGCACTGTTCGTCGAGATCCGCACTCCATGGAACGATCTCAATGCTGCGATCAAGTCCCACTTCGGGAATCTCTAGCGACAGGTCGCGGCGCAGGTCAAAGTACCAGCGCTGGGGGCGAAAACCGCGGGAGACGAGCATGTGCACTGAATCGGGCAGGTTCTCTTCCGCGTTCGCAACGATCCGTCCGGGCACGAGACGGTCGGATTCCGCGAGGAGTTGGCGCGCGCGGGCAAGCTGCCAATCGAGGAGCACCGTACCGATCCCCTTACGGCGATATTCGGGGCCGACGTCTCCGTCAAGGAACACTCGCACGGAGCCTCCCTCATCGGGAGCTCGCCGTACGCCTGCAAACGCGTGCAGCACGCCAGCCGCGTCAAATCCCCCAATCATGTTGCCGGCGTCCCCGGCACCTGCCTCCAGAAGCCGTTCGATGCTCTCCTCAAGAGTCGAACGGAATAACAGATCGTCCTCAACTTCAAGGGTTCCAGCGAGGCGGTGGAAATTCTCCGCATCTGTCGCGGTTACGGTACGCCACACGAGCCCAACATCGGATGGAAGTTGTGGCAGCACCTCCGGCGCTTTAGCCCGGACACTCAGCGGTTCGGTGATTTCTGAAGGAGTAGTCATAGTGGATGGTTTTGCTGCGGGAGCAACTGCGAGAAACGCTCGCTCTCAGAGCACCTTACGCATCATCGGCAGTTTGGGCAATTTATGCGTCGATCTGCTCACGGTTAAGTTCGTGGGCACCGGCGACGATAAACTCGCGCCTCGGCGCTACTTCATTACCCATGAGGAGTTCGAACACGCGCTCGGCTTCACGCAGGGCTTCTTCGTCTGCCATGGTGATCTTGCGCAGCGTACGCTTGGCGGGATCCATCGTCGTGTCCGCGAGCTGGCGGGCATCCATCTCACCCAGACCCTTGTAGCGCTGGATCGGCTCCTTGTACCGGCGCCCACGGCGCTCCAGATCTGCGAGAAACTGGTGGAGCTCTGCTTCGGAGTACGTGTACTTCACTTGCGCCTTGCTTCGACCCTGCGCAGGCACATCGACTCGGTGCAGTGGCGGCACCGCAGCGTAGACCCGCCCAGCCTCAACGAGGGGGCGCATGTAGCGGAAGAACAGCGTGAGCAGCAGCGTCCGAATGTGCGCGCCATCAACGTCGGCATCGGTCATGAGTACGACCTTGCCATACCGCGCCGCATCAAGATCGAACGTGCGCCCCGATCCTGCCCCGATCACCTGGATGATCGCGGCGCACTCGGCGTTCTTCAGCATGTCTGCAACCGAGGCCTTTTGCACGTTGAGAATCTTGCCTCGAATCGGTAGTAGTGCCTGAAACTCTGACGAGCGTGCAAGTTTGGCCGTTCCCAGCGCCGAGTCACCCTCAACGATAAAGAGTTCGGAGGAGTCGACGTCGTCGCTGCGGCAATCAGCGAGCTTCGCCGGCAGGGTCGAGCTCTCGAGCGCGTTCTTGCGGCGAGAAATTTCTTTTTGGGTGCGCGCCGCGATTCGTGCGCGCATCTCCCCCACGACCTTTTCCAGCAGGGCCGCAGCGTGGGGCTTGAACTTACGGCTATTGGAGGTGAGGATCTCCCCGAGCTGCTTACTCACGATCCTCGAGACGATCTGGCGAACCTCAGCCGTGCCGAGCACCTCCTTGGTCTGGCCTTCAAACTGTGGTTCTGCCACACGCACCGTGACGACCGCCGTCAATCCAGCAAGCACGTCGTCCTTGTCGATTCGCTCCTTGGAGTCACGTGCCGTGATTTTCAGACGGCGCGCGTTCGCTTCGACTTCTCGGCGAACGATCCGTACGAGGCCGTGTTCGAAGCCGGCAAGGTGCGTGCCGCCCTTTGGTGTGGCGATGATGTTGACGAAGGAGCGAATTTCGGTCTCGTAACCTTGACCCCACCTGAGCGCGACCTCGACCTCACAATCGCGTTCGACCTCTTCCGGTTTGAGGTGCCCGTCCTTGCCGAGAACTTGGACGGTTTCAGTGAAGGTCTCCGACCCCTTGAGCAACCACGTATCCGTGACGGCGGCGTCAGAGGCGAGGAAGTCGACGAAGTCCACCACCCCACCCTCGTGCTTGAATACTTCTTCGATTGGGCCGTCTGCGCCAGGTGTTCCGGGCAAACCACGCTCATCACGAACCGTGATCTCTAGCCCTGGCACGAGGAAGGTGGTTTGGCGCGCGCGCGTGAGGAGTTCGTCGTAGGAGAAGTGCGCGCTCTGGGGGAAGATCTGTCGGTCGGCCCAATAACGCACTCGAGTACCCGTGACCCCTCGGCGGATCTTGCCAGATATCTTCGGCATCGTCTTCTTCGTGAAGGGCGTGAACGGTGAATCGGGTGAGCGCGACTCGGAGTCATCGAACTCCCCGGGCTCACCACGGAAGAAACTCATCGAGTGGGTTTTACCACCTCGGTCGACTTCCACGTCGAGGCGCGCCGAAAGTGCATTGACGACGGAGGCTCCAACTCCGTGTAGCCCACCTGAAGCAGCGTATGAGCCACCGCCAAACTTTCCTCCAGCGTGAAGCTTGGTAAACACTACTTCAACCCCTGACAGGCCGACGTCCTTCACCTTGTCAACGGGGATACCGCGGCCGTTATCGCGCACTTCAACCGAGCTGTCGTCATGAAGAACGATCTCGATCTTGTCGCCGTGGCCCTCGAGCGCTTCATCCACCGCGTTATCGATGATCTCCCACAGGCAATGCATAAGGCCACGGGAGTCGGTCGAGCCGATGTACATCCCGGGGCGTTTTCGAACCGCCTCTAGGCCCTCAAGAACAGACAGGTGGCGGGCGGTATAGCTGGTATCGGTGGCAGTCACGGCCCTATTTTACGCAATTTCACGCCGTTTCCCCGGTATCGCCACACTTCAACAGGTGAGATTTGACCCATTATCTGTCCCAGTAGTACGCAGTTAGCGAAAGAGTGATCTGCGCTGGAACGTTTCGCGCGAAAGAGTGGTTATATGCAGATGTGAGCACTTTAATTTCTAATGACGCAACAACACCGGAAGCTATTTCTGAGCTGACCGCTGCCGATCGCTGTGATGCCTGCGGTGCCCAAGGCTATGTGCGTGTCACGATGCCTGAAGGTGAGCTCATCTTCTGCGCCCACCACGGCCGGAAGTACGCCGAGCGGCTCGCTGAGGTTGCCACTCACATCCAGGACGAATCGGATCGGCTCTTCGAAGACTAATCCAGACGTAAAAATCCCGCCTCGGATCACGAGGCGGGATTTTTTGTTGGACTGTTGTGCTGACTTAATCGAGATAGTCGCGCAGAACCTGCGAACGCGACGGGTGGCGCAGCTTCGACATCGTCTTCGACTCAATCTGGCGAATTCGTTCACGCGTCACGCCGTAGACCTTGCCGATTTCATCGAGGGTCTTTGGCTGGCCGTCGGTCAGTCCAAACCGCATCTGTACAACACCTGCTTCACGCTCCGAGAGCGTATCCAGCACGGAGTGAAGCTGTTCTTGAAGCAGTGTGAACGACACGGCGTCAGCTGGAACAACCGCCTCGGCGTCCTCAATGAGGTCACCGAATTCCGAGTCACCGTCTTCACCCAGCGGGGTGTGCAGCGAGATCGGCTCACGGCCGTACTTTTGAACCTCGACGACACGTTCGGGCGTCATGTCGAGCTCCTCGCCAAGTTCTTCCGGAGTCGGCTCCCGGCCAAGATCCTGGAGCATCTGGCGCTGTACACGGGCGAGCTTGTTAATGACCTCAACCATGTGCACCGGAATACGAATGGTACGAGCTTGGTCGGCCATCGCGCGGGTGATCGCCTGGCGAATCCACCATGTGGCGTATGTCGAGAACTTGTACCCCTTGGTGTAGTCGAACTTCTCCACCGCGCGGATGAGACCGAGGTTCCCTTCCTGAATGAGGTCAAGGAAGAGCATTCCACGGCCGGTGTAGCGCTTCGCGAGCGAGACGACGAGGCGGAGGTTCGCTTCGAGGAGGTGGTTTTTGGCACGGCGACCATCACGAACGATCCACCGGAGTTCGCGGCGCTGCTTCGCATCCATCTCATCGCCCGATTCAGCGAGTTTTTCTTCAGCGAAGAGGCCCGCTTCGATGCGCTTTGCAAGCTCTACTTCTTGTTCAGCGTTAAGGAGCGCGACCTTACCGATCTGCTTGAGGTAGTCCTTGACGGGGTCGGCGGTTGCGCCGGCAGTCACCACCTGTTGAGCTGGCTGGTCGTCCTCATCTGAATCGGAGAACACGAAGCCGCGGGAATCATCGTCATCATCGCCGCGAGTGGATGTCTTGGTGCCGGCCGGCTCGTCGTCTTCTTCCTCCTCGTCTTCTTCCTCCTCGTCTTCGTCTTCTTCTTCGTCGTCGTCCTCAACATCGTCGGTGTCGAGGTCGTCGGCGAGGTCGTCGGCGAGTTCTGGATCTTCGGCGTCGATATCTTGACCGTCAAGATCTTCTGCATCCTCCACGGGCTCAGCCTTCGTGGTGGTCTTCTTTGCAGGCGCCTTCTTCGTAGCTGGCTTCTTAGCCGCAGGCTTTTTCTCCTCAGCCTTTTTCGCCGCGGCGGTCGACTTCGCGGGAGCCTTCTTGGCTGGCGTCTTCTTAGCCGGGGTCGACTTTGTTTCCGCTGCCTCGTCAACGTCCTCTGCTACCGCGGTCTTCGCCTTCGTCGCGGTTGTCTTTCTTGCAGCCGGCTTCTTTGCAGCCGTAGTCTTGGCCGCCGCGGCCTTCGGGGCTGCCTTCTTCGTAGCTGGAGCCTTCTTGGCGGTCGTCTTGGTGGCTGTCGCCTTTTTCGCCGCAGGCTTTTCTTCAGCTTCGGCAGCTTCAGTGGTCGTCTTCGTTACGGCCGTGGTGGCTGTCGCCTTTTTCGCCGCCGCTGTTTTGGTTGCGGGAGCCTTCTTTGTTGCCGGCTTCTTCGCGGCCGGCTTCTTTGCGGCGGCCTTCTTGGCCGGTGCCTTTTCGACGTCGTCGACAACCTCGGTAGTTGCCTTACGTGTCTTGGTGGCTGGAACCGCTGTTGCCTTAATACCG
Source organism: uncultured Pseudactinotalea sp. (assembly GCA_964450475.1). GTDB lineage: Bacteria > Actinomycetota > Actinomycetes > Actinomycetales > Beutenbergiaceae > HY158. The sequence goes on along the minus strand of CAYVDF010000063.1, from coordinate 2,867 downwards.
GACACGGTCACACCTGCTTCCTGCATGGCTTTGTACACCTGCTTCAATCGACGGGGAGCAACCCCCGCCTCTTCACATGCCGAACGGAACGCCGCTGCTTCGATCGATCCGTGTGCCACGGCCTTTTTCAGTGCGCCTTTGAGTGCTGGATGGGCGAACTCGCGGGGCAGCGCAACACGGACTGTTGAGTCGAAGGACAAGGAGAACCTTTCCACGGAAAATATCAAAAAGTCTTGGGTGCGCGTGGCGGCACCTAAACATTATAATCACGCGCTCCTCGAATTTATTCCCAGCAGCGCGAGGGAAAGATACTCAGGTCACTAAGAAATGTGGGGATGTGCGGCGATCTTCCCGCACATCCCCACAGTCTTATTCGGCTAGTTCATGCACCGGTGGGCAAGAGCACATGAGGTTGCGGTCCCCATATGCCCCGTCGATACGCCGAACCGGTGGCCAGTACTTGCGGTCGTAGTTCGCATCCGGGAAGGCCGCCTTCTCGCGAGAGTAGGAATACGGCCAATCCTCAGCGAGGCTGCGGGCAGTGTGCGGAGCGTGGCGCAATGCCGAATCCTCGACAGCGACCTCCCCGTTTTCTACCTCGGTAATCTCCTCGCGGATCTTGACCATCGCCCTGATGAATCGATCGATTTCGCCAAGATCCTCGGATTCGGTCGGTTCGATCATCAGCGTTCCCGCAACGGGGAAGCTCATGGTCGGCGCGTGGAAACCAAAGTCGATGAGACGCTTTGCGACGTCATCAACTGTCACGCCGGTCTTCGCCGTCAGGTCGCGAAGGTCGACGATGCACTCGTGTGCCACGAGGCCGCGTTCACCGCGGTACAGGACTGGGAAGTGTGGGTCCAGTTCCTGAGCGATGTAGTTGGCGTGGAGGACCGCTGCCGTCGTCGCGTCGCGTAGTCCCTCAAAGCCCATGAGGCGGATGTACGCCCAGGGGATCGTCAGGATGAGCGCCGAGCCGTAGCGCGCCGACGAGATTGCCGGGCCGTGTTCGGCATCGGGAAGGAACGGACGAAGGTGTTCGGCCACAGCGACCGGTCCAACCCCTGGGCCTCCCCCACCGTGCGGGATGGAGAAGGTCTTGTGGAGGTTGAGATGCGAAACATCGCCACCAAAACGTCCCGCATGCGCGTGCCCAACGAGGGCATTAAAGTTCGCCCCATCGATGTAGACCTGACCGCCGACGTCGTGGATAGCGGCACACACCTCACGGATCGCGCCCTCGTACACGCCATGCGTCGAGGGGTATGTGATCATGATCGCGCCGACTCGTTCGCCGTCCTCTGCGAGGATGCGCTTCAGGTCGTCGAGGTCGATGTCGCCGTTCTCCGCGGTGGCAACAACCTTGACCCTGTAACCTGCGAGCACAGCTGAGGCTGCGTTCGTGCCGTGGGCACTCGCAGGAACGAGGCAGAGGTCGCGATGATCCTCGCCGCGGGAGTCGTGGTATCGGCGAATCGCTAGGAGACCCGCAAGTTCCCCTTGGGATCCAGCGTTCGGCTGGATGCTCGTTTCGGCGTAGCCCGTAACGTCAGAGAGCCACTGCTGCAGCTGGTCGATCATCTCCAGGTATCCCTGGACTTGGTCGAGCGGTGCATGGGGGTGGATCTGAGCGAACTCGGGCAACGTGAGGGAAGCGAGTTCGGTTGCAGCGTTGAGCTTCATCGTGCATGAGCCGAGGGGAATCATTCCCCGATCGAGCGCGAAGTCCTTTTGACCGAGCTCCGTGATGTAGCGCATCATCTGTGTCTCGGTGTGGTGGGAGTTGAAGACCTCGTGGGTGAGGTATTCAGATTCGCGTTCGTGCTCAGCGGGAATTCCAACCGGTGCCACCTCGGCCGCGTTCGTGGCGTATCCCGGAAGCACCTCGGCAATCGAGTTGATGATCGCCTCGGTCGTGAGTTCGTCGCTCGCGATGAAGACCGTGTCAGCATCCTCAACGTGAATGTTGATTCCGCGTTCGATGAGTGCCTTCCGAAGCTCTTCTGCACGACCTGGGACGACGAGTCCCACCGTGTCGAAGAACGTTGCGTTCGCCACCTTCACACCGGCGTCGTGGGCGCGGCGAGCAAGCTCCAAGGCGTACCCGTGTACGCGCTCAGCGATCGTGCGAAGCCCCTTAGGACCGTGGTAGACGGCAAACATCGATGCCATGACGGCGAGAAGGACCTGAGCGGTGCAGATGTTTGACGTCGCGCGCTCGCGGCGGATGTGCTGTTCGCGAGTTTGCAGGGCGAGGCGGTAGGCGACAGCCCCCGAGTCGTCCTTGCTGACGCCAACCAGGCGGCCGGGCAGCTGACGCTCCAGACCTTCACGAACGGCGAGGAATCCGGCGTGCGGGCCTCCAAAGCCCATCGGGACACCAAAGCGCTGGGTGGTTCCAACTGCGATGTCCGCTCCCCACGAGGCGACGTCTGCCACGAGGACGGAAGCGAGCAGGTCAGTGGCTGCGGTGACGAGCGCCTTTTCTGCGTGTGCGGCCTCAGCCCACGCTTGGAGCTGCGTGCGGTCGTGCAGCGAGCCGTCGGCTGCGGGCGAGGAGATGAGGATACCTCCGGCACCTTCGAACAAGCCCTCGGCCGGTGCCTCGGAAACATCGACGTCGATGAGTTCGATGTCCATCGCGTCGGCGCGGTCACGGATGATCTGCAGCGTACGCGGAAGCGTGTTGCGGTCGAGCAGGTACTTGGTGGCGCGACGGTTGACGCGCATCGACAGGAGCATGGCTTCTGCGGCTGCCGTGCCTTCGTCGAGCATCGAGGAACCAGCAATGTCTAGGCCCGTGAGGTCGGTGACCATCGTCTGGAAGTTGATGAGCGCTTCGAGGCGTCCCTGCGAGATCTCGGGCT
>CAYVDF010000062.1:0-10250 GCA_964450475.1 uncultured Pseudactinotalea sp. | reverse complement strand
GAAGAACATGAACGCGGTAATGAGGTACATGTACCCGATCACCTTGTGGTCGGTGGAGGTGATCCGCTTGACGATGGTGCGTCCTAGTGTCTGGCGTTCCTCGCGAAGCCCGCGAATTTCATCCAGTGAAATGTCATCTTGAAGAGCCATGATCAATTCTCCTTGTTCGCCTCAGCGAGTTCATCCCAGACCGACGTCGTGTCACGGTCGAGCGAACCGTCGAGCAGGCCTTCCTGGCCGGCATCGCGTAGCGATTGAATGTGGTCCTGGTATTCCTGCTCGGAAACAACCTTGACGTTGAACAACATGTACGCGTGGAACTCACCACAGAGTTCAGCACACTTTCCGAGGTAGGTGCCTTCTGCTTGCGGAACGATCTGCATCGTGCGCGTTTCCAGAGGGAACATGTCGAGTTTCGTGAGGAACGCCGGCACCCAGAACGAGTGGATAACGTCGCGCGAGGTGAGAGTGAACTCCACGCGCTTGTTCACGGGCAGGTACAGAGTGGGCAGGTCCTCGGCCGGTGCCATCGTGCCGTCGAGCGCGGCCATGTCCCCGGTGTCGTGCACGTTCTCATCGGTGTAGTTAAAGTCCCATGACCATTGCTTGGCGTAGACCTCGATGTTGACGTCGGGTGTTTCGCTGACGTCGGTAATCTCGTTCTGCACCTGCACGGTGTAGAAGAAGAGGACCCCAACCATCACCATGGGGATGAAGGTGTAGAGGAGTTCCAGAGGCAGGTGGTACCTGATCTGCACTGGGAGCTCGTCGTCACCTGGACGCTTTCGGTACACGATGATCGCCCAGATCATCAGGCCCCACACCAACACACCGACAAACAGTGCCGCAATCCACGAGCCAACCCAGAGGTTGGTGATGGGCTCTGTCAGGTTTGTAGTTCCGGGCGCGGCTGGAAGCCAGCCTTGTTTCGGGCTGGCTTCAGTTGCACACCCTGCGAGTACCGTGGCGCTGGCGGCGACCATGGCTACCAGCGGCAACGCCCTACGGCCTTTGCGCCGAGGAGTAAGGTTTGACACGCTCGAGGACCTTCCGATCATGCTCTGATTGGCAATCTAACTGCCTCAACGAACATGCGGACATGGCTTCGCTGAGGGCAATCTGACACGTTGCTAGCTTATCCCCCTTTTTTACGAAACGTGACCATCAAGGCCGGATTTCCTCGCATATTTCGTCAGGAAAACTGTGAGGCAGTCGCTTAAAGGGGCTGTTTTGGGTGTTTAGTAGGCCGCCAGGATGTCGGCAACGATGACAAGGGCTGGCACCTCGCCTGCAGCGGGATGGATGAGCAGCACGCGTGAACCGACGGTGTAACCCGCGAGCAGGTCCATGCCGGTTCCCTGTCCAATGACGAGGGTCTGGGGGCCACGGTTGGGTCCGAGGTCTTCGTCCCAGCTCGATTCGGTATGGGAGTTATCCCATGTCGTCAGGGTGTAGGAGACAAGGACCTGGTCACCGGTCTTCACTTCGGGACCCGATCCCTCCGACAGTGCATAGGAGGCAGGCTTGTCAGGCTCTGGGGCGCCGTCCGTAATCTCGACGGTGCTGTTCTCACCGAGTTCGCCGCCGACCACTACTGGAACGTCGGCAGGTAGTTCAACTGGGGCAGCGTCCGCCTCCCCTAGCGAGTCGGTGTCGAAGGTGTCGATGATGTCGACGACGAAGACGATCGTGTCTGTGCCGCCGATGCCGGCGTTCGGGTTGCCGCCGTCGCCGTAGCCGTATTCCGGTGGGATCGTGATGAGCAGGCGCGAACCGACTTTATGGCCGGGGATGGTCTCCGACCAGCCCCGTACGACACGTGTGAGGGGAAACGCAGTGGGGCCGCCGCGACGGAACGAGGAGTCGAACGGCTCAGCGCGCTGCCACACATATCCCTCGTAATTTGCAAGGACGTGGCTGCCTTCGGCGACCTCCTTGCCATCTCCCTCGTGCAGTACCTCAACGTTGAGTTCGCTTGGGTGATCAGCATCTGGCCACGTGAACTCGGGATTGTCACCGAAGTCGCCCTTGATGGACAGTTCCGAACCGATGGTGCCGAGCGCGGGCGCATCGCCTTCTGGCAAGGACTCAATGTTCTCGTCGGTGGTTTCCGGTGCGTCCGGCTCACCTGAGGAACACGCGGCGAGGGCGAGGGCAGCAATAAGGGCCGCCGCAGCGGCCCTACGAATCTGTGCAATATTCACGCGTTCACCCTACACGGCGAAAAAACAGAATGCGACCGCAGGGACGTTGCCTTGCGGTCGCATTCTGGTTGCGTTGATCACTTAGTGGAAGGAGTCTCCACAGGCGCAGCTCCCGCCCGCAGACGGGTTATCGATCGTGAAGCCCTGCTGAGAAATGGTGTCGGCAAAGTCGATCGTGGCGCCATCGAGGTAGGGCACGGACATCTTGTCAACGACGAGGCTCACGCCATCAAAGTCGCGCTTCACGTCGCCTTCTAAGTCACGGTTGTCGAAGTGCAACTGGTAGATCAGCCCCGAGCAGCCACCGGGTTGCACGCCGATGCGCAGGAACAGGTCATCGCGACCCTCCTGTTCGAGCAGGGATTTCACCTTGGCTTGCGCAGCCTCTGTCAGGAGCACATCGTGCGTTGGGGTCTGCGCTTCTGCTTGGGTCATTCTTCTCTCCGATTCACCACGTTTGGCGGAAGTTTTTACGATCCGGCTCTGTACTAATGTACGTCAACTTCTTCAGTAGTTCTATTCTCGTCTTCGTTAGCGTGACCACGATTTCGCTAAGCGCGCACCACGCGCTACGAGGTCGGCGCGGGTGATTTGCGGCGCCGTGATTTGGGGGCGACCGGCTGGCGTATCGATCACAGGGTAGGAGGCGTGCACCCCTACCTTCGAGAGCTGACGCCTGCTTGCATCGACTTGAGCGCCAACGACGATCACCGGAATCGCGTGCTCCGCCGCCTTGGCAGCAACGCCAGCCACGACGCCTTCGCCGAGTTCCTCCCCCGCGATGACATCCGCTCCTGTAATGAGAATATCGACGTCGCCCATCACCTCATCAAGTCCTGTTTCCTCTCCCGTGACCCACGATCCAGGATAAATCGTTGCTCCAAGCGCGACGAGGATGAAGGCTACTCCCCCGCCGGCCCCCGCATACGGCCGTCGCGAGACCAGAGGTGCGGCATCTCCCCCAAGGAGGGACGGCAGCGCAGCGGACTTCACGCGTGTGTCGATGGCGGTGACGAATTCCGCGGCCAAGGATTCCACTTGCTGCGCCGCGGCAGCCGTAAGGCCGTGGGTCTCGCTGAGTTCAGCTCCCGCACCATGGAGGCCCCGCAGTGGTACTTCGCGCGCGGATGCAACGACAATGCTCACCCCGCGAAGGCGTTGGCGAACCTCGCCAAAGACCTCGGCTATTCTCGGGTCGATCTGGCCTCCATCGAGGCGCGCCGAAGCGCTTGGCACACTGATGCCAAGGTGCTGAGCGAGCCCCGCGAGGAGGCCCGCACCTCCGTCATGCCACGGCGCGTGGGCTGCGCCGATGACGACGCGTTTGGCGCCTTTGTCGTAGAGCTCTGCAAGCAGCTCTCCAACGGGCGCCGATGTCGCGTTGAACAACGCCGTCTCATCCACGGCCTCGCCGGAGAGGAACGAATCGGTTGTGCAGTACACGGTGTGCCACGGGTTATCAGCGCTCGGGCGGCGAACGACCGTGATCGGGTGAGCTGCGCCGTCGATAAGCACTGTGAAGATCTCTCGCTCCCCAGGAACGACCTCGAGGAAACCGGCGGAGCCGTCGGAGAGTGGGTGGGTGCGGACGTCGTCGCTGGGTTTGGCCTCGCGCCACCCCTGAGCGAGTGCCTCGGCGGCGATATCGGGGGTGAATGACGTTCCGAAATGATGAGGGGCAATGAGAACACGCACGCATCAAGTGTGCCATGGTGCCGTACGCGCGCCGTTCCAAATGCAGTTAAGCTAGGTGTCGTGTTTGGACGAAAGAAACAAGAGGCTCCCCCCGCAGCGCCCGAGAAGGACACGGCGCCGGTAGGTAAGGGCCGGCCGACCCCGACGCGCCGGGAGGCCCAAGCCCGCAACCGGCGGCCGATCATTGCCACCGACCCGAAGGTGGACCGCAAGGTGGCGCGTGCCGCGATGCGTGAGGAACGCGCGAAGATGAACCAAGCGCTCATCACCGGTGATGAACGCCACCTGCCGCCTGCCCACCGTGGACCGGTCAAGCGCTATATCCGTGACGCGGTTGATGCCCGCCGCATGCTCGGGGAATACTTCTTCCCCCTGACGATTCTCGTCATCATCGCGCTGTTCATGGTGAACAACCTCGCGCCCGAGCAGGCGATCATCGTCATTCTCTCGCTCTATGTGATCGTGCTGATCGCTGTGGGCCACTCGGTGTGGGTGTCGTTCCAAATTAAGAAGGAACTCACCGAAAAGTTTGGTCCGGTGCGTGGCACGCACTTGTACACGATCGCGCGCAGCATGCAGATGCGCCGGATGCGCCTGCCTAAACCGCAGGTGGAACGAGGCGAATACCCCTCTTAAACTGCGCTCTTAAGCTGGGCGTCCAACGCGCGAGGGCCACAGCGGGCCGCCATAAATGAAACCCGTGTACGCCTGAACGAGGGTTGCTCCTGCGCGCAGGTACGCTAGCGCGTCCTCGCGCGTGGAGATCCCACCGACCCCAATGATGACGGGTTCGGGCCCAAGGAGGTCGCGAAGGTTTTTCACGATCTCGACGCCGCGCTCTAGGAGCATGGGGCCGCTGAGTCCCCCGGGCCCATAGTCATGGCCAATCGTCGTGTTCGAGGCGATGACTCCAGCGAGCCCGGTGTCGCGAACCATTGCGGCAATCTCGGCGATATCCTCATCGACAAGATCGGGAGCGATCTTCACGAGAACCGGCACGTCGCGTGCGGCGGCGTGGTTCGCGGCTTCCTGAACGGCTGTGACGATTGGCTCCAGAGTCGACACGGCCTGAAGGTCGCGCAACCCAGGCGTGTTGGGGGAAGATACGTTGATCACGAGGTAGTCAGCGAACGGCGCCAGTTTGCGTGCAGAGTAGCGGTAGTCATCAACCGCCTTGCCCGCAGGGGTGATTTTCGACTTACCGATGTTGACCCCGAGCACGACCTTTTTCCCAGCAGGACTGCGGCGGAGGCGATCGAGGCGCGCGGCAACGGCGTCGGCGCCGTCATTGTTGAAGCCCATGCGGTTGCGTAGCGCCCGTAATTCTGGGATTCGGAACAGCCTCGGCTTGTCGTTGCCGGGTTGACCATGTGCCGTCACGGTGCCAATTTCGATAAAGCCAAATCCAAGGTTGGACAGCCCACGCACCATTTCTGCGTTCTTGTCGAACCCTGCAGCAATGCCAAGCCGACTCCCAAGGGTACGACCAAACACGTCGATTCCTCGCGCTGGGCGGCCTCGGTGGCCAACGGCACGCACAACGCACGACAGCGGCGGAACCCCCGCAGCGATGATCGCTTTTCCGGCGAGGTTGTGGGCACGCTCGGGATCCATCCAGGCGAAAGCGAGGTTGAAGAACCGGTCGTAAAGGCCCACTGTGCCTCCTTAGGCTGTGATGCGTTTGGGGCTGGAGCGGTAGAGCCACCACATGCCCAGCACGGGTAAGACGAGCGGTACAAAGCCGTATCCGCGACCGAAGACGGACCACACCGAATCATGCTGGAACATCTCTGGGTGGGTGAGGGAGAGAATTCCGACGACGACAACGCCGACCATCTCGATAATGACCGCAACCCACGCGAGGCGACGCATGCGCCGTCCATTATGGGCAAGGGCGATCGTTGCGAGGATATACACGAGCGCAGAGAGCCCGGACAGGCCGTAAGCAACCGGGGCCTCGTGGGCATTTCGGATGAGTTGGACAGCGGCGCGCGCCGTAGCGGAGATCGCGAACACCCCGTAGACGGCGATGAGGGCACGGCCGGCACCATAGGCGGGGCGGCGGGTGTCCTGGATTTGTTCGGTGCTGAGTTCGGGATGAGTCATCGCGTACCTAGCCTCCCATCCATAGCTGATGTAGGCGAAGTTGGACGACGGCGAACGCGACCCCGGCAACGGCAAGCACGACGGAAGACCACTTTGTGCGTTCAGCAAGTGACCACGCGCCGGCGAGGGGGAAGAGCACGGCGGCGGAGATGAAGTAGCCCCAGAACACGACGAGGTCGGAGACGGAGTGCCCGCGCGCCATCTGCACGCCGGCGACGATCATGGCGATGAGCAGGAGCGCGAGGATGCCACCGGCGACGATGAGCTGCTTAAAGATCACCGGTTGGTCGCGGATGATGCGAATCACCGCCCAGCCAGCGAGCACGAGCGCTGCAGCTGCAAGAATCCAGGTTAAGTAGGGCACGATCACTTAGTTTAACGCTGATCTTCGCCGTATGAACCACACGGCGAGCCCGCCGCGGCCCATCGCGTTACGATAGGCGGGTGACTACTGTAGAAATTTTCTCAAAGCCCCCATACAGCGCCTCTGATGAGGCCATCGTTGTTGGAACCGTTCAGGGTGAAACTCCGAGCGTTCTGGCGACCGACGAGCTTTCTAAGGACGTCGTGAAGTCGCTTGAGGCGAGCCTCGCAGTTCTCGATGCCTCCGGCAAGGTTGACGACGTGCACCGCGTTCCCGCTCCTGCCGGTGTTTCCGCGAAGTTCGTTGTGTTCACCGGCGTTGGCAAACTCGGCGCCGATGAGCAGCTCTCGACTGAAACGCTGCGCCGCGCCGCAGGTGCGGCCGCCCGCTCGCTAACCGGAGTCAAGAGCGCCGTGTTCGCGCTGCCCGCGCCTGATGTGCTGCAGATCGAAGCGATCGCCGAAGGCGCGATCCTCGGTGCGCACCCAACACGCAAGCCCGATGCCAAAACGAAGGACGCCAAGCTCCCCCTCGGTACCGCCAAAGTCGCGACATCGGTCAAGGCCAAGGCCGCAAAGGGCGCCCTCGAGACAGCGACGATCGTTGCCGGCGCCGTCACCGCTGCCCGCGACCTCATCAACATGGCCCCGAATGAGCTCTACCCCGAGAGCTTCGCTGACGCCGCCAAGGCTGCGGTTAAGGGCACGAAGGTTAAGGTCAAGGTTCTCGACGAAAACGACCTGAAGTCCGGCGGCTACGGCGGCCTCATCGGCGTTGGCCAGGGCTCGGCCCGCGGCCCGCGCCTTGTGAAGCTCACCTACGCCCCATCGAAGGCGAAGAAGCACTACGCCCTCGTCGGTAAGGGCATCACCTTTGACTCCGGTGGCCTCTCGATCAAGCCGGCCGCTGGGATGGAGCTCATGAAGAGCGACATGTCCGGTGCCGCCGCTGTTCTGCACACCGTCATCGCCGCCGCCGCTCTTGACCTTCCGGTCAACGTCACCGGTTACCTCGCGCTCGCGGAGAACATGCCCTCTGCCAACGCCCAGCGCCCCTCGGACGTCATCACGATCCGCGGCGGCAAGACCGTTGAGGTACTCAACACGGACGCCGAAGGCCGCCTCGTGCTGGCCGACGCGCTCGTGAGCGCGGTTGAGGACGGCGCTGATGTCATCATCGACATCGCCACCCTGACCGGCGCCCAGATGGTTGCCCTCGGCACGCAGGTCTCCGCTGTCATGGGCACCGACGACATTCGTGAAGAGGTCGTCGCCGCCGCGAACGAAAGCGGGGAGCAGATGTGGCCGATGCCTCTGCCCATCGAACTGCGCGCCCCAATGGCCTCCCCCGTTGCGGACATCGCCAACATTGGTGAGCGGTGGGGCGGCATGCTGTCCGCAGGCCTCTTCCTCCAAGAATTCACCGACGAGCGCCCGTGGGCGCACATCGACATCGCAGGCCCCTCCTTCAACTCCGGCGCACCGCGCCACTACGAGCCCAAGGGTGGCACCGGTACCGGTGTTCGCACGATGCTCACCGTGCTGAAGAACGCGGCTTCCTAACGCGCGAAATTATCTGACGGCGATCCACGACTTTTGTGTTCGTGGATCGCCGTTAGTTTTTCTCAAGCGAGCGTAAATGTGCGCCAGGCCTCAGAATTCGGGCCATCGTGACTTAACCCACGCCTGTTGGGTGATTTAGAAGCTGTGGCTTTTCCCGCGCGAGTGCCAAGATAGAAGGGAGCCTGCCAAAGGCCGACGCCGCCGCCTCGCGGTGGGGCATCGCCGCCCTTGGTGCGCACGCCACGAAAACTAAATCAGCTGCGTTCACCCGGTACGCAGCCAACAACTCAAGGAGCGAGTGTGAGTCAAACCTACGACCTCGTCATCCTCGGAGCCGGCAGCGGTGGTTATGCTGCAGCTCTCAGGGGTGCACAGCTAGGCATGAGTGTCGCCCTGGTCGAAGCCGACAAGGTGGGAGGCACGTGTCTACACCGTGGGTGTATCCCAACCAAGGCCCTTCTACACGCAGCGGAAGTCGCCGACACAGCCTCGGCCGGCGCGAAGATTGGTGTCAACACATCCTTTGACAGCGTTGACATGACCAAGGTGAACTCCTACAAGGACGGCGTCGTTGACCGCCTCACCAAGGGACTCGCTGGCCTGATCGCCGCGCGCAAGATCGAATACGTCGAAGGCTGGGGAACACTCACTGGCCCGAACACGATCCAGGTCGGTGACCGCACCCTCACCGGTAAGAACGTTGTTCTCGCATCGGGCTCGTACGCCCGCAGCCTGCCAGGCCTCGAGATCGAAGGTCGCATCATGACCTCCGACCAGGCCCTAGTCATGGACTACGTTCCGAAGTCTGCCATCGTCCTTGGTGGCGGTGTTATTGGAGTTGAGTTCGCCTCGGTCTGGCGCTCGTTTGGTGCCGAGGTCACGATCGTCGAAGCACTCCCGAGCCTCGTGCCGAACGAAGACTCGGCCCTGTCGAAGGGCCTGGAGCGCGCGTTCCGCCGCCGCGGTATCAAGTACCACACTGGTGTCCGCTTCTCTGGTGCCACCCAGAACGAGAACGGCGTTGCCGTGACCCTCGAAGATGGCACGAATCTCGAAGCCGAACTTCTCCTCGTTGCCGTTGGCCGTGGCCCTGCCACCGCCAACCTCGGTTACGAAGAGCAGGGTCTGACCATGGACCGCGGCTTTGTCATCGTTGATGAGAACCTCCACACCGGTGTTGGCAACATCTACGCCGTTGGTGACATTACTCCTGGTCTGCAACTCGCGCACCGCGGCTACGCACAGGGAATCTTCGTGGCAGAGCACATCGCCGGACTCAACCCCGCGCCGATCGTTGACTCCCAGATCCCCCGAGTCACCTACTGCGAACCTGAAGTCGCCTCCGTTGGCCTCACCGAAGATGAGGCTCGCGAAGAGTACGGCGAGATCGATGTGCGCGAGTTTAACCTCGCCGGTAACGGCAAGAGCCAGATCCTTGGCACGGGCGGGCTAGTGAAGCTCATCCGCGCTGCGGATGGCCCAATTGTTGGTGTTCACATGCTCGGTGCTCGGATGGGCGAGCAGATCGGTGAAGCCCAGCTCATGGTGAACTGGGAAGCCTTCCCTGAGGATGTTGCCAAGCTCATCCACGCCCACCCGACCCAGAACGAAGCTCTCGGTGAAGCGGCACTCGCCCTTGCTGGCAAGCCGCTGCACTCGATGAACTAAGGAGAGACGTTAAATGTCACAGTCAGTGCAAATGCCGGCGCTCGGTGAATCGGTTACCGAAGGTACCGTGACCCGCTGGTTGAAGGAAGTGGGCGAAACCGTTGAGGTTGACGAGCCCTTACTTGAGGTAGCCACCGACAAGGTCGATACCGAGATCCCCTCGCCCTTTGCAGGTGTTCTCGAAGCGATCCTAGTTGAGGAAGACGAAACCGTTGAGGTTGGCACCGAACTCGCCCGTATCGGTGACGGCTCTGGCGCTGGGGAAGCCCCCGCCGCTGAAGAAGCCGCCCCCGCAGCCGAGGAAGTACCCGCACCAGCCCCTGAGGCACCGGCTGCTCCAGCTCCGGTAGCCGAAGAGCCTGCCCCTGCGGCGGAGGCACCGGCAGCGCCGGCCGCTGGCGACGGTGGTGCTCGCGAAGCAATCACGATGCCGGCCCTTGGCGAGTCGGTTACCGAAGGTACCGTCACCCGCTGGCTCAAGGAAGTCGGCGAAGAGGTAGAGGTCGACGAGCCACTTCTCGAAGTCGCCACCGATAAGGTTGACACCGAAGTGCCCTCCCCCGTGGCGGGAACCCTGCAAGAGATCGTTGTCGGCGAAGACGAGACCGTCGAAGTTGGTGCCGTCCTTGCTTACGTCGGTTCTGGTGCTGC
>CAYVDF010000061.1:5183-10365 GCA_964450475.1 uncultured Pseudactinotalea sp. | reverse complement strand
ACCGCCTTGTAGATGAGCGGGTTTCGGCAGCGCCAGCAGTGCGGGTAGGAGTGGTCGTAGGTTTCGGCGCGCAGCAGCACTGCCCGGTCGGCCTCATCCACCTGGGCGAGCGGGCCGGTGCCGTGGCGCAGGTCGGCCGTTATGTTGCGGTTGGCGTCGAACACCTGCTGGCCCGCATAGTCAGCAACCTCTGAGGTGAACAGCCCGGCGGCGTCCACGGGCACGACGGCCTCGATGCCGGCCTTCGCGCAGATCTCCATGTCCTCCTCACCAAAGGCGGGGGCCATGTGCACGATTCCGGTACCGTCCTCGGTCGACACGAAGTCGTCGACAAGCACCTGGTGAGCGTTCTCGTGGCCGGTGAAGTACGGGAATGGCGGGGTGTAGGAGCGCCCAGCAAGTTCGCTGCCCTTGAAGCGCGCGAGCACCTCCGGTGCCGGCGTGCCCTCCTTACCCTTGCGGCCTTCCTCACCGCCAAGTTCGCGGGCGTAAGCATCAAGGCGCGCTTCGGCGAGGATGATCTTCTCCCCGGCGAACTCACCGACCGAGGGCTGCACGGTCACGTAATCGATATCGGGACCCACGGCAACGGCGAGGTTCGATGGGAGAGTCCACGGCGTCGTCGTCCAGATCAAAAGGAGCTCACCAGAGTCCAAACGCACACCGACGGTCACGGACGGGTCTTGGCGCATCTGGTACACGTCGTCGTCCATGCGCAGCTCGTGGTTCGACAGCGGCGTCTCATCGCGCCAGCAGTACGGCAACACGCGGTAGCCCTCGTACGCGAGCCCCTTGTCATAGAGCTGCTTGAACGCCCAGATGACCGATTCCATGTAGGAGGGGTCGAGGGTCTTGTAGTCGTTGTCGAAATCGACCCAGCGGGCCTGGCGCGTGACGTACTCTTCCCATTCCTTCGTGTACTTCAGCACCGATTCGCGGCACGCCTCGTTGAACGCGGCGATACCCATCTCTTCGATCTCCGATTTGTCTTTGATCCCAAGGATCCGCTCGGCCTCTAACTCGGCGGGCAGCCCGTGGGTGTCCCACCCGAAGCGGCGCTCAACGCGCGAGCCGATCATCGTGCGAAATCGCGGAATCACATCCTTGACGTACCCGGTGAGCAGGTGCCCGTAGTGCGGCAGCCCGTTGGCGAACGGCGGGCCGTCGTAGAACACGTACTCGTTCTCGCCGTTCTCACCGGCAGGACGGTTATCGATCGAGGCCTGGAACGTGCCGTCCGTCTTCCAGTAGTCGAGGATGTTTTCTTCGAGCTTGGGAAGGTTGGGTGAGGACACCACGTCGGTGTCTGTGTGGCGCGGGTAAAACGCGGATGCCATAACGTTCCTTGGAGCTAAAGGTGGGTTTTTCTGCTCCGAGGACGGCGATCCACACGTATGGATTTCCGCGGTACCACCTCGGTTACGCCGTCAATAAATAAAAATTTGTGACGACGTCTCTTCGTTTGGGTGATGACGGTCCCTAACCGTTCGGTTCTACTGAGGCTACCCTTGCGGGTGGACCTGTTCTTCCGAAAGCTCACCGGTGATTGCCGGGTCGACGCTGCTGGTCGATTATATCCACAACTTCGTTAAGCTAAGCATTTCACCTCGATAAATGAAGGCGAGCCAACATGGCAGCACTCAACATCCCCGATCTCCTCTCGAAGCTAACCCTGGAGGAGAAGGCCGCCCTGTGTACCGGGCAAACGAACTGGCACACGGCCGCGGTCGAGCGCCTCGGTATCCCCTCGATGATGATGACCGATGGCCCCCACGGCCTGCGCAAGCAGAAAGGCAGCCACGGGGAACTCGGTATTCTCGAATCCGAACCCGCGACGTGTTTCCCAAGCGCCGCCGGACTCGGCTCGACGTGGGATCGCGAACTGCTCGGAAAAGTTGGCGAGGCCCTCGGGGTAGAGACCGCCGCCCACAGCGTCGGCGTGCTCCTTGGCCCTGGGATCAACCTCAAGCGCACTCCCCTGTGCGGGCGCAACTTCGAGTATTTTTCTGAAGATCCCTACCTCACCGGCCAGATGGCTGCCCCATTGATCACCGGTGTGCAGTCGAAGGGCGTGGGCACCTCCGTCAAGCACTACGCGGCGAACAACCAAGAAACCGACCGCATGACGATCTCGGTGGAGGTCGATGAGCGCACCCTGCGCGAGGTGTACCTGCGCCCCTTCGAGCACGTGGTTCGGGAAACACAGCCGTGGACGATCATGTGCTCCTACAACCAGATCAACGGCACCTTCGCCGCCGAGAATCACTGGCTGCTGACCGAGGTGCTGCGTGATGACTGGGGCTTTGACGGCCTCGTTGTGTCGGACTGGGGCGCGGTCAACGACCGTCCCACCGCGATCGCCGCCGGCCTCGACCTCGAGATGCCCTCCTCCAACGGCAACGGTCCGCGGCTCGTTGTCGACGCCGTCAACAACGGCACGCTGTCGATGCAGGAGCTTGACCTCGCCGTCACTCGAGTGCTGGAGATGGTTGCCAGGGCGACGGCGACGCCCGTGCCAGCCGACTACGACGCGCACCACGCGCTAGCCCGCGTCGCCGCAGCCCAGGCGGCGGTGCTGCTGAAGAACGAGGGTGACGTGCTCCCTCTCGCCGAGGGTTCCTTTGCCGACGACGCGGTGGTCATTGGTGAGTTAGCGCGCACCCCGCGCTATCAGGGCTCGGGATCCTCCCAGGTCAACCCGACCAAGCTCGTCAGCCTCCTGCAGGCACTCGCCGATCGCGGAATCGATGCGGCATTCGCCCCCGGATACCACCTCGCCGAAGCCGGCGATGCTCCGGGCCAGGAACTCTCCGAAGACGAACTTCGCAGCCAGGCCGTGGAGCTCGCTCGCGGCAAAACTGTTGTGCTTTCCCTTGGCCTGCCCGCCACCGAGGAGTCCGAAGGCTTCGACCGCGCGCACATGGATCTGCCCGCCGCCCAGATCGACCTGCTGAGCGCAGTTTCTGAGGTGGCACAGGCGGTCATCGTGCTGCTGTCCAACGGCGCGACCGTCGTCATGAACGACTGGGCCGGCAAGGCCGATGCGATCGTCGAGCTCTGGCTTGGCGGCCAAGCCGGCGGAGAAGGCGCCGCTGATCTGCTGCTGGGCGACATCGCCCCCTCGGGCCGACTGTCGGAGTCGATCCCCGTGAAGCTCAGCGACCTGCCGGCCCAGCTCAACTTCCCGGGTGAAAGCAACGTCGTGCGCTACGGCGAAGGCCCGTTCATCGGTTACCGCGGCCTCGATGCGATGGACGCCGCCGTCACGTACCCCTTCGGCCACGGGCTCACCTACACGACGTTTGCCTACGAGAATCTCCTAGTCGAGGCAACCCCGGTCACCGCGGACACCCCGATGGATGCCGAGGTGGTTCGCGTGAGCCTCACCGTACGCAACACGGGCAGCCGCGAGGGCGTTGCGGTTCCGCAGATTTATATCGGCCGCCCTGATTCGGAGTTGCGCCGCGCACCGAGGGAACTAGCCGGGTTCGAGCGGATCACGCTCGCTCCGGGCGCATCCGCCAAGGTCGAGTTCTCGATCAACCGCCGCGAGATCAGCCACTGGGCCATCGACCGATCCGAGTGGGCCGTTGAGCCCGGCGCGCTACGAGTGTATGCGGGCGCCTCCTCGCGGGACCTGCCGCTCCAGGCCGACGTCACGATCGACGCCCCCGCGCTGCCGATCACGCTGCGCCGCGAAACGGCCATCGGTCACTGGTTCCGCCACCCAGCAGCGGCCGCTGAACTCATCGAGATCCTCGATTCGGACTCCGATCTGCTCAACCCCGAGGGCAACGATCCAATGACAGCGGGCCTGCTGCAAGGAATCCCCATATATAAGCTCCCCTCGATGGGCCTTGCACACAGGCTCTCGCTGGAAAAGATCGATGAGCTCGTGGAGAAGTACTCCGACTAGAACGCTGGGGCGCGTGCAAAGTCAGGATTCACGTCCTAAGAATCTCTCCACGGCGCGGGCGTAACATGAAATTGACACCTATTGCCGATGGAATCGAGGTTCAAGGATGAAGAAATTCGAAAACAAGGTAGCAATCGTCACCGGCGGTGGCTCAGGCCTGGGTGAGGCAATCTCCAAGGAACTGGCCGCTGGCGGGGCGAGCGTCGTCGTCTCTGATATCGACATGGACGGCGCGAACCGCGTCGTTGCTGAGATTGAAGCGGCGGGCGGCATCGCGTCGTCATTCAAGGCGGACACCGCGAACCCGGAGGACTCCAAGGCCGTGGTGGACTACGCCGTCACAACGTACGGCGGCCTCCACCTTGCGGTGAACAACGCGGGCATCGGCGGTGCCCAGGCACCCGCCGGGGAGACGGATCTGGACGAGTGGCAGCGCGTCATTGACATCAACCTCAACGGCGTGCTGTATGGCATGCGGTACCAGATCCCAGAAATGCTTAAAGATCCGCACCGCAGCGCGATCGTCAACATGGCATCGATCCATGGCAAGGTCGCGGCAATCGGTAACGGCGCGTACACCGCTGCGAAGCACGGGGTTATCGGAATCACGAAGAACACGGCCGCCGAATACGGCGAGGCTGGGCTGCGCGTGAACTCCGTTGGACCGGGCTACATCATGACCCCACTGCTGGAGAATAACCTCGACGCGGAAACTATCGAGTTCCTCAAGTCCAAGCATCCCCTCGGGCGCCTGGGCCGGGCTGAGGAAGTCTCCGCGCTCGTGTGCTTCCTCCTGAGCGAAGACGCCTCGTTCATCACGGGCAGCTACCACCTCGTCGACGGCGGATACACCGCCGTGTGATCGCCTGAGGTATTCCGGCCCCGCTCGATATCCACAGGGGCCAGAATTTTTATTTTCGACGGCGCGCGTACCGCAGGTGAGCGGGTCACCTTGCCGATAGGTTGTCTACCGTGACAACGCCCACGATCATCACCGAGCTCAACCGCGTTCTCTCACACGACCTCGAGCTTCGCGTTGTTGGCGATGCTGTGGAGGTCGTCGAGGTCGCGTCGAGAAGCGTGTTTCCATTTGACGCCGGCGCCCGAGAACTTGCCAAGCGGACGGTATCGTTGAACCGCTCGGGTACGAAGATAGGCGTCGGTGGTGAGGTCTCCCCTGGCGCCGCATTGTTGTCGATTCACATCGACGAAGCGATCGCCACAGCCGAGGCCACGCATACGCGCCTGGCGCTTGGGCGCGGCGGC
>CAYVDF010000061.1:0-5083 GCA_964450475.1 uncultured Pseudactinotalea sp. | reverse complement strand
TATCGACCATCGCTCGGGCAGCGATGCCACAGCGAGTTTTTCTCAGATTGTGAGGCTCACGATGACTACTCCCCCATTTATCGACGAGCTGGAGCGTGCCTTGGGATCGCACCTGTCGCTGCACGCCCGCGAGGGCGCAGCGTTGGAGCTGGAAGACGCCGTTTCGGGGCGCACGTTTCAACTCACCCCAAACACGGATCAACTCATTCGACGCGCCGCGCGGCTCACACAGTCGGGCGTCGGCGCAGGATCCCTTCGTACCGGCGGCTCGATCGCGACGGGTATCGGGCTACTCGCCACGCACATCGAAGAGGCGGTCGCCATGGCCGGCCCGCGGGACACGCGCCTCACGCTACGCCCCGGCGGCATCTACTCCGAGTAGGCGGCGAGGTTCAGCCGAGGCGTTCGTAGTAGCGGGCGCGGTTCTTGATTCCTGCGAACCGGAACGGGCCCTTCGTTACGCGCGGGGTCTCGATATCGGCGGTTGAGTCAAGCACCGAGGAGTGGAGCTCTTGGTATTCCTCGACCGTCAGCGGCACGCGCGAGGCAATCATCTCCTCGGTGCGCTTGCGACGCTCGTCGGTGTAGTAGCCGGGCTGCACGATGCCGGTGAACAACTCGCTCACCAGCCCGGAGCCGTAGGAGAAGAGCCCAATGCGCTCACCCCCAAGGTCCTCCTCGTGGTCAAGCAGCGAGGTAAGCGAGGAGTACAGGGAGGCCGTGTACGTGTTGCCAAGCGCGCGGTTGTACACCGACCCGGTGCCAAGGCCGCCTTCGCCAAGGTCGACGCCAAGGTGGTCCGCCAAGTGCGCGTGTGCCTTGATCGCCATCTTCGTAAACGGCTGGTGGTAGACCATCCGGGCAAGGGTCTCGGGAGCCGGCCCGCCGCGGGAAGCGAGGTCGTCCCATGAGTGAGTGACGGCGTCGAGGTAGGCGCGCACCGACAGCCGCCCATCCACCACAGCCGTACTCGAATCGTTCGGGCGCCAGAAGTCGTCCACGTCGTCGGCGTACACACCCGAGATCGGCTCGATTTCGAGCAGGTTCGGGTTCGCCGAGACGAGCATCGCAACCGCGCCGGCACCCTGGGTGGGTTCACCTGGGGAGTTGAGCTCGTAGCGGGCGACGTCGGCAGCGATGATGAGCACGCGTTCGCCTGGGTTGCGTGCAACGATGCCGAGGGCGGATTGCAGCGCCGCGGTGCCGGCGTAGCACGCCTGCTTGAACTCGGCGATGCGGATCGAGGAGGGGAGCTCGAGCAGCTCGTGGACCCACACGCCGGCGGCCTTCGACTGGTCGAGGCCGGTCTCGGTGGCAAACAGCAAGGTGCGAATGCCGTCGGTGCCGTGGCGCTGGAGCAGCTTCTGTGCAGCCGCCGCGCCCATCGTCACAACGTCTTCATCGGGTGCGGGCATGGAGATCTGGTCTTGACCCAAGCCAATGTGGTACTTGTTTGGGTCAATTCCCTGAACCTTCGCTAGATCTGCAAGGTTGAGCACGTGGTGCGTGCTGGCTAGCTCAAGGTCGTGGATGCCGATCGAGGTCATGAACGAGGTGCTTCTTTCCGTTCTAGGCGCAGGTGCGCCTGCATTAGCTCACCTGGGTTTGTTTGGGCTGCGAGCAGTGACAACTCCCCGCACAGCACGGCGCCAGCCATGAGTGCAGCGAGCTTACGCGAGTTCTCACCCGCGGGAAGTTCCTCTCGCAAACCCATTCGCTCCATGGCGTAATCGACGTGCTCGAGGTGCTTACCATTCCCGACGGTACCAACTATGAGGTGAGGAATTGTGCAGGAAAAGTAAAGACCATCTTCACGATTCTCCGCATATGTGATCCCTTGGGAGCCTTCAACAATATTCGCTGCGTCCTGGCCGGTCGCGAGGTAGAACCCGAGCAGCATGTTCGCGTAGTGCGCGTTGGCCGACCGCAACGCACCTGCGATGGTCGAACCGACGAGGTTCTTTTGCACAACGAGATCGGTGATTTTTTGCGCCGTAGAGCGGAGCCACTTATGAACGATCTCGTGTGGGATGAGGATTTCTGCGACCGTGTTGCGCCCGCGCCCGAGGATCCCGTTGACGGCCGTGGCCTTCTTATCGGAGCAATAGTTACCCGAGATCGACCCGTAATCGAGGCCGAGGTTCCACGAGAGGATTTCGTCCATGAGCGATTCTGAGGCCTTCGTCACCATGTTGTGCCCGGAGGCGTCCCCGGTCGTGAAGGCGAAGCGCACGAACAGCAGGTTTCCGACGATTTCGGGGTGCGCCTCAACGAGCGTGGCGAAGCGCGAACCGCGGGCAACGACGGCCTGAAGTTCGTCGAACCGGCCGGCGATGTGGCCGGCGGCGGCGTAGGCATCGGCCGCGTGCTCGGCCTGGAACAGCACCGAGCGGGTCATGCGCTCATCGACGACGGTTGCTCGGATCCCTCCTTCGATCATCCGCGAGATGCGCGCGCCGCGCCCGACCGATGGCCACAGCGGGGTCTCGTACGTAGCGAGCGGCACTTCGAACTCGCCGTTCGCGGCGTTGCCGGACATGCGGATGGGGCCAACCCAACTCGTGGGCAGGACGGTCTGGGGGAAATCTTTGTTGGTCATGGGGTCCTTGTGTTGGGCGCACCGGCCGAGCGGTTCGCCAAAGCTGCCAGATCGATGTTACGCAGGCGGGCGAACTCCGCCAAACTTCCGCGTACGAGGATGTCGGTTGCGGTGAGGTGTGCCGGCGTGGGGGCGCCAAGAAGCCCGAGGATTCCGCGCATCTGTTCCTGCCACGCGCCGACTATCGCGATGAGGCGCTCGGCCCCGCCGTCGCGAACGGCTTTGAGGAACGTGCCGGCGACGCCGACGGCATGGCCCCCCACCGAAAGTGCCTTCACGACGTCGAATGGGTTGCGAACGCCGCCCGAGGCGAGCAGGGTCGGCGCATCGGCGGGGGCATCGAGCAGGCACGCGAGCGCGGAGTGCCCGATGCCGGACAGGATCGAGTAGTCAATGTGGTCAGCCGGGTCGCGGCGGGTGTTCTCGATCGCGAGGAAGTCCGTGCCGCCACGGCCTGAGACGTCCGCGAACTGAACGCCAAGGTCGCGAAGCAAACTGAGGGTTCGCCGCGATAGCCCAAACCCGACTTCTTTCGCGATCACCGGTACGGGCGAGGCCGCCACGACCTCTTCAACTAGGCGCGCCCACTCGGAGAAGTTCGTTCCGCCCTCAGGCATCGCGACCTCCTGCACCGCGTTGATGTGCAGCTGCAGCGCATCGGCGTGGAGCAGGTCCACGGCGCGGCGCGCGTCGTCTCCGCTACGTCCGGCCCCGATGTTCGCCATCACGAATCCGTCGGGATTTTCCTCCCGGATCACCGTGAATCCGGCCGCGGTCGAGGGATCATCGAGCGCCACCGACACCGAGCCCGAGGCCATCGGCATTCCCGTTGCGCGGGCGGCGATCGCGAGGTCGCGGTTGATCTTCGCCGTCATGTCGGTGCCGCCGGTCATTCCGTTGACGTAGAACGGAGTAGCCCACTCCCACGGCCCCACGGTCACGGAGAGGTCAACATCCGAGGTGTTCACTCCGCCGAGCGCGTGGTGGATGAAGCTCAGATCGTCGAACTCGTTGTGGTCATACACTTGCGCTTCCGCGAGGCGCACGTGGTCGTCTTTGCGCGACGCACGGTGAGGGTCGATCACGGCGTGTCTCCTTCGCGGTCGTAGGTGGCGAGGTCGAGCGGCGTGATTCCGCTCCTCGCCCATTGTTCCAGAATGCGCCCGGCCGCCTCCGTATCTGGAGCGAACGCAATTCCGCAGTCTCCTCCACCCGCGCCAGAGGGCTTCCCCGCTCCCCCATATTTCTCAGCGGTTTGCGCAAGGACGGCGAGCGTCTCGGTTTCGATGACCGTCCCGCGAGCGGCAGCGAACCTTGTGAGCACGCCCCGCGCGTCGTGGATCGCTTCGATCAGCGCTGCGGTCTCCCCGTGTTCCAGTGCGCGGGCGACATTATTGACGGCGCGGCGGGATTCGGTGTGGAAGTCCTCATCGGGCAGGTCGCCTCGCGCGCGGGCAACGAGGGTGTCGGTGCTTGCGGGCTCCCCGGTCCAGCCCACGAGAAGTTTCACCGGCGGGGCGGGTAGCGGCGAGATGTCACAGCCGGCCCACAGCGACTCCTCTGTGAGGGCGGCACCGACTCCGCGGGCGGCGACCGCATCTGCGATGGCGTCGCGCTGCGGTGAGGTGTAACGGATCCACCCGCCGAACGTGCTCGCGGCGATGTCGCCGCCGGAGCCGCGCGGTGAGATCACGATATTTGCGATGAGCGCAAGCCGGAACCGCTCCATCGCGCTGAGGCCGAGGTCATATGCGCGAGATACCGCCTCAACCGTGGCAACGGTAACGGCCGCCGAGGAACCAAGACCAAGCTTGCGATCGCCGTCATCCAAATCCGACGTGATCGACAGCGTGTACCCAGCGCCCGCAATACCGCGACTCGCGCGCACGGCCTCGGCGGCGGCGAGCGCGGAGGTGACATAGTCGGTTGCGGGATCGCCAATCTTCCACTCCACCGGCGCGGCGTAGGCGCTGGAGGTGATCGTGACTCCGGGGCCGGTGCGGGGTGTGAGGTCGACGGTGAGGAGGCGGTCGAGGGCGACGAGTATTGCCGGCTCGCCGGGGGTGACGACCGCGTATTCGCCGGCGATGAAGAGCTTGCCGGGCGCGGCGGCGCGGGCGGGGTTAATCAACGACGAATGCCCCTGGGCCAGAACCAACCGCGCGCACCTTATCGGCGCCAACGACCTCGGCGAGGGCGTCAGCAACGCGGTGGACGTCGTGAGGTTGCACGAGCACGCAGACGTTCGGGCCGGCATCGGCTGTTGAGTAGGCTTCGATGCCCTCGCGGCGCAGGTCAACGACGGCGTCGAAGACTTCGATCGACTGCGGCTGGAGGTAGCGGATCGGGGGTTCGGTCGACTGGATCAGGCCGTGCATGCGTAGCGCGTGGGCCTCGGTCAGTTCACCGATCGTGGTGAAATCGTTGGAGGCGCAGGCGGCGAGCATGCGCTGCAGGTAATCCTCGGTCGTGGTGATCCACGCG
>CAYVDF010000060.1:0-10632 GCA_964450475.1 uncultured Pseudactinotalea sp. | reverse complement strand
ACGAGATCAACGACGACTTCCCCGACACCACCGTCGTTCTCGTGATCGGCGCGAACGACACGGTCAACCCGGCGGCGATCGACGACGCCTCCTCGCCGATCGCGGGCATGCCCGTGCTGCATGTCTGGGAAGCCGAGCACGTCATCGTGTTCAAGCGTTCGATGGCCGTGGGATACGCCGGCGTGCAGAATCCGCTGTTCTTCCACGAGAACACCCAGATGCTGTTTGGCGATGCGAAGGATCGGGTCGAGGACATCGTGCGCGCACTGCCCAGCGAGGAGATGGTCAGGGCGAGGCCGAAAGCCTCGTAGAATGAGCCTCGGTGGGCACCTGCCGCCACCATGTGCTCGAAGGAGAGAGATTGACGGTTACCCAGTTCCCTGGCCGCGCTGCTCAGCAGAAAATTTCCCGGGAGTTCGCCAAGGATTTCCTCGCGATTCGTAAGAAAGTAGCGGCCAGCGGACTCCTTCGCCGCCGCTATGGGTATTACGCGACGACGGCGAGCATCCTCCTTGCGGTTCTCGCCGGCCTGGCCGTGGCGTTCGCGTTCATCGGGGATTCGTGGTGGCAGCTTCTTATTGCCGCAGCGCTTGGGGTTGTGCTCACGCAGTTCGCGTTCATCGGGCACGACGCCGCGCACATGCAAATTTTTAACGATGCCCGCCGCAACCGGTGGGTCTCCCTTGGGGTCGCGAACCTCGTCGTGGGCTTGAGCTATGGCTGGTGGGATAGCAAACACTCCAAGCACCACGATCACCCGAATAAGGTGGGCACCGACCCCGATATCGACATGAAGGTCATCTCCTTCACGCCGGAGCAATCGCGCCAGGCCTCTCCGCTCGCACGTGCCTGGTACAAGCGCCAGGGCTACCTGTTCTTCCTCCTCGTGTGCCTCGAAGGCCTCAACCTCCACTACCAAAGCTTCAAGGGCCTGTTCGCTCAGGGGCGCAAGGATCGCTGGATTGAAGCGACCCTGCTCGTGCTGCGGGTTGGCGGCCTCGTCGCCGTGCTCTTTTTGTTCCTCTCACCCGGGGTGGCGCTCGCGTTCCTCGGCGTGCAGATGGCCGTGTTCGGGTTCTACATGGGATGCTCGTTCGCGCCGAACCATAAGGGCATGCCGATCGTGCCGAAGGATCTCTCGATCGATTTCTTCCGCCGCCAAGTGCTCATGAGCCGCAACATTCGCGGTGGGTACTTTATCGACTTCCTCTTTGGTGGCCTCAACTATCAGATCGAGCACCACTTGTTCCCGAACATGCCGCGTGCCGCGCTGCGCAAGGTGGCGCCGATGATCAAGGAGTATTGCCGCCAGAAGCAGGTGCCGTACACCGAGGTGTCGATGCGGGAGTCATACGGTGCACTCGTTGCTTACCTCAACAAGGTCGGACTCGGGGCACGCGATCCGTTCGATTGCCCGCTTGCCGGGCAGCTCCGCCTCGCCGTTTAGGGGCGTACCGCGCGCACGAACTGCGCGATGAGCTCGGCACTCTTGACGCCGCGGGAAGATTCCACTCCCGAGGACACATCGACGCCGGAGGGCTCTAGCTCGGTCACGAGGGCAGCGACGTTCTCAGGTGTCAGGCCGCCGGCAAGCAACCAAAACCCGCTCGGCCGGGCGGCCGCCAGCACGCTGGCATCGAACGGGATACCCTCCCCAGGCAGCGGAGCATCGAGCAAGATCCTCTTCGCTGCCCAATACTCGCGGTCGTCGGCGCTCATCGCTGCGAACGCGTTGGCTGAGAACGCCCGCAGCACGTCGAATCCGGCCTCACGCACGGCTTCGGCATCGGAAACGGGTTCATCACCGTGCAACTGCACCGTGCGCACACCGGACTCACGGGCCATGGCCAGCACGTCGGTGAGGGGTTGATTACGAAAGACACCGACCGTCTCGATGGAGGAGGGCACGCCGTCAATAAGCTCGCGTGCGCGGGCGGGTGTGATCGTGCGCGGGGAGTTCGGGGCGAGCACGAAGCCGAGGGCATCGGCGCCCGCGGAGATGGCTGCGGCGACGGTGTCCGGCGTTGACAGCCCACAGATCTTGATAAACATGATGACCTTCAGCTTATCCGCGCCGCGCGGCTCATTACACTGGTGGCATGACTGCGCAACTGCCCGACCCCGCCCGTATTCGATCCACCTTTACGACCATGTGGTGGGTCGTGCTGCTGCGAGGGCTTCTCATGATCGCTTTCGGCGCGGTCGTGCTCATGTGGCCCGAACCAGCGCTCATCGCGTTTATGTGGCTGTTCGGGATCTACGCGATCCTCGATGGCATCGCCTCCTTCGTGCACGCGCGGCGCACGCGCTCCAACGTCGGGCTGAGTCTGTCACTCGGGGTCGTCTCTGTGATCGCCGGCATCGTGGCTCTCGTGTGGCCCTCAGCGACCGCAGTCGTTGCGCTCATGATCGTCGCCGTGTGGGTCATTCTGCTTGGCGTGCTGCAGCTCGCCGCCGGTGTTTCTATCCGAAGCGTTCCGAACTCCGGATGGGGCTGGTTCGCCGCCGCTGGCGCGATCCTCATGCTTCTTGGCTTCTTCCTCATCGCCGCACCGGCTGGGGGAATTCTCGTGATCCTCACGTTCGTCGGCACCTTGAACATCGTTGCTGGAATTTTGCTGGTGATTGCCGCGATCGCCGTGCGCCGAGCAGCGGGCCGGGTTGGCTAACAGTCGCATGCCATTGCCGCTCTTTAGCGTTGCGGTTGGCGGCTTCTTTGGTACGCTCCTGCGGTTTGGGGTGTCTGCGATTCTTGACGGCGAGCCACTCGGCACGTTGACGGTCAACCTCCTCGGGGCTGCTGTGCTGGGTTTCCTCATTGGCTGGGCGCCGTGGTCGCGGCGAGCGCGTGGGGGAGGCTCTGGGGCACAGGCGTTTCTCACCACGGGATTGCTCGGCGGGTTTACTACTTACAGCGCACTGGCCCTCGACGTGCTGAGTTTGCCCCTCGGGTGGGCCGCCGGGTACGCCGCAGCGACGGTGATTGGTGGGGTTAGCGCCGCCGTGGGTGGGATCCTTCTCGGCCGGCGACTCTACGCCGTGCGCCCGCGGCCGAACGAGTCAGGTGATGGGCCGTGATACGGCTGTCGATGTTGGGGCCAGCGGCGTGGCAGGTGCTTCTTATTGCCGTAGCCGGTGGCATTGGTGCCGCGCTCCGTGCGCTTATCGATGCGCGCCTTGCAGGCCGCGAAACAGAAGGTTTTCCTCGCGGAACCATTGCCGTGAACCTCAGCGGATCATTCATCATGGGCATCGTGGCCGGTGTTACCATGGCGAGCGCGTCGAGCCCCTGGCTCGAAGTCGCGATGGTCGGCCTACTCGGGGGCTACACGACGTTCTCTACGGCCGCGGTACAAGCCGCTGAGATGATCCTGACGGGTCGTGCATCGCGTGCAGCCATCTACGCAATTGGGCTCCTGCTGGGTGCCGTGGCTCTCGCATTCGCAGGTCTGTGGCTCGGCAGTGTGCTTGTGCGTCTTGGGTAGGATGCTGCGCGTTTCACGCCGTCAATACGCCATGATTCTCTGACGAGAAGAAGTACTTAATAGTAGACAACGGTCGAGTTTTTGTGCCCAGCACAGTAGGCTTAAATCTCCATCTCGGCGGTTTCAATGGAGAGAATCAACGATGACGACAACTCGCTTACTACGTTCGGGTTTCTTGGCTGTACCACTCGCGTTGGTGTTGGCAGCCGCGTCGGTGGGCTGCAGCCCGGTGGGCGAGGCCGATTCACCGGAGCAGGGGGAGTCAACGAGCGAAGAACAACCTGCGGCGGCCGAGTCAGCCGACGACACTGAGCCCTCGGCTGAATCAGAAACTGAGCCTTCCGCCGTCGAAACAGAGGAAGAGCCCGAGCCAGAGGCGCCAACGCGCGCCGACTCAGGTCCCGGATGCGTCGTAGGCACATGGATCCCGGACGCTGAAGTAATGATCGGTCTCATGAATGACATGAGCGATGGCCCTGTCGAGTTCGTAGGGGTCACTGGCATGGGCACCATGGAGTTCACTGCGGATGGAAAGTTCACGTACACCTACGACGACTGGACGATCACCGCGAAGGCAGGGGCGATCCCGGTCACGGTCACTGTTGACGGCGTCGATACTGGGTCGTACAACGCGACAGCCGACACACTGCAGCTCACAGAGACGAACATGGGGTCGACCGTGACGATGCGGACCGGGGAGACTGTTGTGCTCTCAGTCCCTAGCCAGGCTCTCGCTAACGCTCACCCATACACGTGCCAGGGAGACGCCCTAAAGATCACGGTCGAGGGCGTGGAGAGTACGCATCTGCGCAAATGACACCGCGGTCGGCTACATTGCAGGGTGTCAAGTCGTGACCAGTCTGTGACTAATTTGCCGCCGGATTAGATGCATTTCCGTAGAGCCTTGAGAATCTCGCCACAACAAGGGGAAAGCCCCGGAATCGGAGAGATTCCGGGGCTTCAAGCGGGTGAGTGACGGGACTTGAACCCGCGACCCTCTGGACCACAACCAGATGCTCTACCAGCTGAGCTACACCCACCATTGCTGCCATAGGCTGCGATTGCCTAGTGTACCCACTTTTTAATCAAGCGAGGAATCGCCGCAGAAACAGTGCGGAACACGAGAGGAGTCTAGAGCCCGGAAGCGTCGCTATTTCCGCTAGATTCCACGGGTTGTGCAGCGTCGGATTGGGTGTCCGAATTCACATTTGCATCCCCCACGTTGAGTGCTTCGAGGCGCGCAAGGGTCGAGGAAGCAGCGATCTCGGAAGCGAATGCCTTCGCGTCGTCCGAAGCCGGCTCCCCTTCGCCGGGGAAGAGCGCGGCGCGGTAGTAGCGCAATTCGTCGATCGATTCGGCAATGTCGGCGAGGGCGCGGTGCCCTCCATCCTTGGGGGGCGAGTTGAAGTAGGCGCGTGGGTGCCAGCGCCGAGCCAGTTCCTTAATCGAGGAAACGTCGATGATCCGGTAGTGAAGATAATTCACGAGGGTGGGCATGTCGCGCTCGAGGAACATCTTGTCGGTTCCAACCGAGTTCCCAGCCAGGGGAGCGGTGCCTGCGTGCGGTACCCACTCCTTGATGTGCTCGAGAACTTGCTGCTCGGCATCCTGTAGGGAAACCCCGGAATCAAGCTCATCGAGTAGCCCAGAGACCGTGTGCATCTCGCGCACAACCTCGACCATGTTGTCGGTGGCGCCAGCCGGTGGCTTGATCACGAGATCGAGCCCAGGGCTCAAAGGGTTGAGTTCGGAATCGGTGACGATCACGGCGATCTCGATGAGCGCATCGCTAGAAATATCGAGGCCGGTCATCTCGCAATCGATCCATACGATTGGGTCAGCACTGGGGGCAACTGGTTTAACACTCACGGCCACCATCCTAATAGTGCTCCGTGACACCGATGACCGGGCGCGGCGGGTTAGGAGAGACCGAGGCGCTCGCGGCACGCTTCGATAAGTCCAGAGGAGGAGAGCACCTGATCCTCCGGTACGCCGGCGGCAACGCGCAGGTCGTAGGCTCGCTGAGAGGCATCAAGAGCCTCTTGGTATCTCTCTTCATCAAAGTAGCATCGAGCCTGGTGCTGAATAGCGAACGGGTGCAGGTAGTCGGCGTAGGCGGAATCCTCACACATCGGCGTGACGGCCTCTACCGTTTCGAGAGCCCGCTCATAGAGCGTGTGGGCGAGTTCAAACTGCCTCTTCCACTGCAACACGTGCGCGAGGCGGATCGCGGCAGTCACCGCCGACAGCGGGAGCGCTGCGCCGGCCGCTTCTTCCGCATTGCTCGGACCGCCCGATCTGCGAAGCACTTGCCAACCGAGTTCCTCGGCTTCATCGAGCCGCCCAGCGATACGCAGCCACACGACGCGCATGGGATCCCCAGCGAGTCCTTGAGCCTTTAAATGCTCCACCCATGTCTGGACGGAGTCGGGGTCCACAAGGATTTCGCGCTGGGTCTGCGCGTCAATGTGGCACATCGGTTCTTTCACCATGTTCCCATCATCGCCTACAGGGTGTGACATTTCATGCCCAGACCGAAAGTTCTCGGGCGAATTCGAAGAAAAATGCCCCGCTTCGCCTTAAATACCGAGGACGGCCTTAGCGATTGAGAAGTAGATGATGAGGCCGGTGGCGTCTGCGAACGTGGAAATGAACGGCGTCGAAAAGACGGCCGGGTCGGCGCGAACAGCGAGCGCGAGCATCGGCATGAGCCCGCCAACGGTGGCGGCCATGATCGCGATCGAGAGCAGGGTCAGGCCGATAACGATCCCGAACTCGATGCCAAACACGGCCCAAGCAATGAGGAACCCGAGCGAGCCGAGCACAGTTCCAAGCATCGCGCCGGTGCGCATCTCTTTCAGCGCGACCTTCGCGATGTCCTTGGTCGTGAGCTCGTTCATCGCCAGCGCACGGGTCACGGTGGTCGCGGCCTGGGAGCCAGTGTTTCCACCCGTTCCGGTGAGCAGAGGGATGAACAGCGCAAGCGTGGTGACCTGGGCGAGGGAGTCCTCGAAGATCCCCAGCACCTGGACGGTGAGGATCGCCGAGACCGCAAGTACGAGCAACCACGTGATCCGCGACTTCGTCAGGCTGAACGGCGAGGAGATGAGGTAGGTACGGCGAAGCGGTTCGGTACCACCGGCACGGGCGGCGTCCTCGTCGTCCTCGGCACGGATGATTCGCACGGCGTCATCGATCGTGAACAGACCAACGAGGCGATCCTCGTTATCGACGACAGGGATGGCGAGCACCCCGGAGTCAACGAGCCTACGAGCCGACGCTTCGTCGTCATCAAGCGTGCGAACCGAAATCGGGACGCTGGCGATATCGCCGATCGTCGCGTCTTCATCAGCGATGAGCAGGTCGCGTAGCGAACAGACCCCGACAAGCACGCGGGCGTCGTCAACAACCGGCACGGTGTAGACGGTTTCGTAGTTGTCGGCGTTGCGGCGCAGGCGAACGAGTACTTCAGCGACCGGCTCTTCGGCGCGGGCGCTGACGTACTCCGGGGTCATCTTTCGGCCGACAGACCCATGCGGATACCCAAGGATCGGGGCGGTGGCCGAACGCTGGCGCGGGGAGAGCGTGCGCAGAAGGCGTTTCGTTACTTTGGCGGGGAGCTCATCAAGCAACCCAACGACATCGTCGGGATCGAGGGCTTCGAAAACGTTGACAACCTCGGCCTCAGCGAGCTCGGTGACGAGGTCAGCCTGGGCGGCGGCGTCAAGGATTTCGAAAACATCGATCGCCTTGTCTTTGGGAAGCAAGCGATAGACGACGGCGGCATCAACCGGTGGGAGCCGGTCGAGCATGTCCGCGATATCGGGCGATGAGGTTTCTGCGATGAGGGCGGCAACTGATTCAAGTTCGCTGCCCTGCACGAGCGTGTGGATCTGCTCGAGCGTTTCGGTGACCGACATGGATTCTCCTGAACTGACCCGCACCGCGGCAGGCCGGACTATAAGCCAAACTAGCGCACGTGGCCGCTAGCGTTCGCGCCTGAGAATCGCCGAATCAAGAGGTTTCGGCGCGGTGCACACTCTTGATGGCGTTATGTTCTCGACAACTTCGTGCCTTGCTCATGGCCATCTCCTTTCGCGTGTGCGGGCCGCTAATACCGGGTCAAGTCTATCCCCAAAGGGGCGCATCCTGGCTACCCTCACGCGGAGTCGTATGATCAACTCGTGCTGATCGAGTACCGCCCCCTCACCGAGATTTCCGGCGCCGCGCGCCGTTTCATCGCCGGCTTTGATGCCGCCGGCGCGGAGGCGATTTTCGCGGGCCTGGCAGGCTCGGGTATGTCGTCGTGGGCTGCGGTGATTGACGGCGAGGTTCGCGCCGTCGCTGGTGCCCGCCTTCGCCATGTCACCAGCGGCGATCCCGATTACACGTACATGCCGCCCGCCTATGCCCTCATTGCCATGTCTGGGTGGTTCGTGGCGCCCGAGGACTGGCCGCTCATGGGCGGGATCTTTCGTCAGATTGTTGACGACGCAGCTCGCGCTGGCATTGACCGTCTCAGCATCGAGATCCCACTCGAGCACACAGGTGGGATCGCTTTCGTACTCGCAGAAGGGTTCGTGCCCGACGTCATCCTCGCGGCTAGGCCCTCCCGCGCCGGTGACCTGACGTGGCCGCCAGGGGTACGGATCCGCCGCGCCCGCCGATCCGATGCTGAGGACCTGCTCGCGCTCACGCTGGAGGAGGCGAACTATCACGCCGAGCACACCGCAAGCGGGATCGTCGGCAACCAGGATCCGGAGCCGTCGCGGGAGTTCGTCACAAGGTGGCTCAGCGACCAAGAAACGAAGGGGCTGCCGACCTTCGTGGCCGAGATGGATGGCGCCCTTGTTGGGATGCTCCCGCTCACTCTCATCGACGATGGCGGGGGAGGGCCGGTACCCGCCGATTACGGATACATCGCCTCAACCTGTGTAACGGCGAAGGCTCGCGGTCAAGGGATCGGCACCGCGCTCGTTGAGCACGGGCTCGACGCGGCACACGCTCTTGGCCTGCGCGTCGTGCTCGTTCACTACATTGCCGACAACACCCTCTCCTCACCGCTGTGGGAGGGGCGCGGGTTTGAGCCAATAACTGTGACGTTCACGAAAGTGGGATTGAATGAGTGACATGGAATCGAGTGACGCGCTAGAACCCCAAACAAGCGCAGAGGTTTGGCAAGAACGCTACAGCGAGGGAACGGTCTGGAGCGGGCAGCCGAACGCCGCGCTGGTGGAGTACACATTCGACCTCGCCCCCGGCACGGCGATGGAACTGGGCAGCGGCGAAGGTGCCGATGCCATCTGGCTCGCCGAACGCGGATGGAAGGTGACCGGCGTCGACGTCTCCGCCACGGCACTGCGCCGTGCTGAGGAACAGGCCCGCGCTCGCGGCCTAGACATCACGTGGGTCGAAGCCGACCTTGCACAGTGGCGTACGGATGAGCAGTTTGACCTCGTCGCTGCGTTTTTCCTCCACTCACCCGTCAACTTTCCCCGCGCCGAGATCTACAAAGCCGCAGCCGATGCAGTCGCGCCGGGCGGAGTATTGCTCGTCGTCGGTCACGCCGACTTCCCGCCGTGGTCGCGCCACCATCAACCCGAACCCGACGAGGGGGCGGAGCACGTGCCGCCGAGATTCCCGCCCCCGGAGGTCGTCATCGAGGAGGCGGAGCTAGGCGGCTGGGAGATTCTCGCCGCTGAGAACTGGGCTCGCGAGGTCACCTCCCCAGAAGGGGAGCGCGCGGTCATTCACGACTCGATCCTGAAGGCCCGCAAGCCTTAAGAAAAATATTTTTCTAATCGCACTCGACGCGGCCGTTTGGATACTCGACCACGGCGTCGTCCCCCTCGGTGAGGAGCTGTTCGAGGACCCTGCAGTCAGAGAACGGATCGACAGGACTCTCGGCATCGCCGTCGACCTTGAGCACGAGCGTGTCGCCACTCCATGTCGCAACTCCGTTCCTCGATGCAAACGCTGCAGAGATCGCCTCCGCGATGGCTTCGCGGTCAACGCCGAACGCGTAGCCACCGTCATCGTCGGCGTCGTCATCCCCGCCCGAACCGTCGTCCGCGTCGTCGCCATCGCCGTCAGTGTCGGAATCGACCGGCTGGGTCTCGGCCGGATCTGCGTCGCCGCCCGAGGGAGCGTCAGTGGGAGATGAACACGCCGATACTCCTGCGAGCGTGAGGGCTGATGCCAATGCGAGTGCACGGATTGAGGTGCGCATGTCGGCTCCTTCGTTGGAATGAAGCGGTACAGGTTAGACCTGCACACTACTAGGAGAGCGCCGCCTGTGGTAGGGGAAAGCCTTTTTGGTTCACGGGCTCGTCTCAACCTTTTGGTTGAAAAAATGTTCAACCAAAGCCCCGATGATTCACGCGGGCAGCTTTGGTGGGCTTAAAACATGCCACAAATCCCTGCCCAAAAATCCTTATCAACCATGCTCACCTCGAAGCGTGGGGCGCGGATCTCGCTCGCCATCGTGCTCGCGATCTTCACCCTCCTTTTTGGTGTGCTCACCGGCGCGAGCGCGCCTAGCCAAACCGCTACCGCGCCCACAACCTCGGAATCGACCCAGGTGAACGAACTTCTCAGCCAGTTCCCCGACGCCGCCAAACCCTCCCTCCTCGCCGTCGTGACACGTGATGACGGCGCTCGCCTCACCGAGTCCGATCTCGCCTCCCTCGGCGATTTGGAGAGCGCTGCTGGATCGCACGCTGATGGTGAGATCGGGCGAACGCGCGTCAGCGAGGATGGCAAGGCCGCCGTGCTCGTCATCCCCGTTGCCTCAAGCGAGAACGCCACCGATGCCTCCGTGGCACTTGAATCTCTCCGCGCGGATCTTGGCGGTGCAACACCAGAGGGGCTGAGCGTGCTCGTCACCGGCGGCCCGGCGTTCGGAGCCGACATCGCCGCGGCGTTCAACGGCGCAGACTTCACCCTCCTTGCCGTGACGATCCTCATCGTCGCAATCCTTCTCATCGCCACCTACCGTTCGCCTGTTCTGTGGCTCATCCCGCTCCTTTCTGTGGCGCTCGCCGATGGCCTGGCGGGCCGGGCAGCCGCGGCTGCCGGGGTGGCGTGGAAACTCCAAATCGATGCCCGCCTCATCAGCGTGCTCGGCTTTGGTGCCGGAACGAACTAC
>CAYVDF010000059.1:7674-10932 GCA_964450475.1 uncultured Pseudactinotalea sp. | reverse complement strand
GTCGTTCACGCGAGCAGCCCCTTCATGTGGTGGGTGGGGGACGCGGCGAGAGCGGCGGCCTCTACTTCACGCATCGCGGCCTCGCGGTTTGCACCGAGCGGGGCGCCCTTGAGCACGCGCTCGTGCAGGGCGAGGATCGCGTTGATGAGCATCTCGGGGCGGGGCGGGCAACCGGGGAGGTACACGTCGACGGGCACAACGTGGTCGGCACCCTGAACGATCGCGTAGTTGTTGAACATCCCACCCGAAGAGGCGCACACGCCCATGGCAATGACCCACTTCGGGTCCGACATCTGGTCGTACACCGTGCGCATAACCGGAGCCATCTTGTGGCTCACGCGCCCGGCGATGATCATGAGGTCAGCTTGGCGGGGCGAGGCGCGGAACACCTCCATCCCGTACCGGGAGATGTCAAAGCGCGGGGTACCGGCAGCCATCATCTCGATCGCGCAACACGCAAGACCGAACGTTACCGGCCACATCGACGCCGAACGCACCCACCCGGCGAGGTCTTCGACCTTGCCTAGCAGGTAGCCTGAGGGAATCTTTTCTTCAAGACCCACGATTTACCTCCCCTTAGTCCCAGTCCAGGCCACCACGGCGCCATTCATAGATGAACGGCACGGTGATGAGGAACAGGAACAACATCATTGCTACGAGCCCGAATACGGCAAGTTCCTTGAACGCAACTGCCCACGGGTAAAGAAATACCACCTCGATATCGAAGATGATGAAGGTCATCGCAACGAGGTAGTACTTGATTGGAAAACGAATATCGGCAGCGTGGCGGGTGGGCTGAATCCCACACTCGTACGCATCGACCTTGACCCGGTTGTACCGCTTGGGGCCGATCACAGCCGAGGCGGCCATGCCGCCAATTGAAAGGGCTGCTGCGATCCCAAACATGATCAGGATCGGAATAAACGGGTTTGTCATTGTTTCTTCCTCACGCCGCCGGGACGATCTTTGACAGGGCGGTGATTGTTCGATCGACGATATCGCCGCCGCGGGTGTCATACGAATCAGACAGGAGTTTCATGACAAATCGCATCAGCATCGGCCGTGGTAAACCATGTTTGACGGCGATTCTCATGAATTCAGGTTTTTCAATAAGTTTGGTGAATACTCGCCCAAGAGTAAAGTACCCGCCGATGTCCTCCGCCATGCGCTGGGGGTAGGTCAGCAGGGTGCGTTCGCGCAGCTGCGGGGTCGTGCGCGAGAAAGCTTGGGCGGCGACGTCGGCTGCAATGCGGCCGGCCTGCATCGCGTAGGCGATTCCTTCGCCGTTGAACGGGGAGACCATTCCGCCGGAGTCCCCGATGAGGAACAGGCCGTTGGTGTACAGCGGCTTGCGGTTGAACGCCATCGGTAGAGCGGCCGAACGCAGCGGGGTCACGAGGTTTTCCTGCGTGAACTCCCACTCCTTTGGCGCATTCGCCATCCACGCGTTGAAGATCCGGCGGTAGTCGATCTTCGTGGCTTTGGCAGTTGAGGAGACGGAGCCGAGTCCAACGTTCACGGTGCCATCGCCGAGGGGGAAGATCCAGCCGTAGCCGGGCAGCAGCGACGACTCGTTCGGCTTGCCTTCCCACAGTTCGAGGTGGGATTCCATCCAGTCATCGTCGTGACGCGGGGTCTTGAAGCGGGCGCGGATCGCCACCCCCATCGGGCGGTTCTCGTCCTTCTCAATCCCCATCGCGATCGCGAGGCGCGCCGATACCCCGTCGGCGGCCATCACGAGGGGTGCGTAGTACTCGATTTCTTCGGCGTCACGAATGCGGCGGCCGTTGTCGTCCATCGGGGCAACGGTGACGCCGATGATGCGGCCGCTGCGGTCGTGGCGGATCGGGCCGGTGACCATCTGGCCCTGTTCGAGCCGCGCGCCTGATTCCCGGGCCCTGAACGCAAGTTGCTGGTCGAGCTTGTTGCGCGCCGAAGCCGCGCCGTAGGCGGGGTAGCGCTCGATCTCGGGCCACGGGAAATAAAAGGTTCGGCCCGAGCCGTACACACGCAAGCCCTTGTTGCGGTGCCAGCCATCTTCCTCGCGCACCTGCAGGCCCATGCGCACGATCTCAGAAACGGTGCGTGGGGTGAGGCCATCGCCGCAGACCTTATCCCGAGGGAAGGTCGCGCGCTCGAGCAGCAGCACATCGAGCCCGTGCTGTGCGAGGTAGTGCGCAGCGGCAGAACCGCCAGGGCCTGCGCCTACCACGATGACGTCCGCGTCGCGTTTACGCGAACTTGCCACACTTACCACCATTTCCGCTACGTAAGCCTTGCGTAATTAAGTCTTTTTTGTGGAGATTCTGCGGATTTATCCGACACAAAATCTTCCTCCCTGCACCCTATCGCTGATCTTCGCTGTGCGCGTACGCCCTTGGTCCCAGGTTTAGAGATTCAGGCCACGATATGGCCATTTTCCCTTGATAACTCAGGGCGATCCCCGCGCTGAGCACGCGCGAGGAAAATTATCGCGTGTGCTGATTCACAGCTCGGCGCTATGCCTTGAACCCGCGGTGTAACGCCGCGATCCCTCCAGAGAGGTTTCGGTACTCCACGTTCTTCCATCCCACGGACTTCATGAGCCGCCCGAGCGCCTCCTGATCTGGCCACTGCGCGATCGATTCCGCGAGGTAATCGTACGCCGGGGCGTTGCTCGAAACGAACGAGGCAAGCGGTGAGAGCACACGGTCGCGGTAGAACCCGTACAGGGCGCCCCACGCCTTGTTCGGTGGGTGGGAGAACTCGCACACAACCACTCGCCCACCGGGCTTGGTCACCCGCAGCATTTCCGCAAGCCCCGCCGCGGTATCGACGACGTTGCGCAGCCCGAACGAGATCGTCACCGCATCGAAGGTGTTATCCGCGAACGGCAGCGCCGTCGCATCGCCCACCACGAATGGCAGATCCGGCCTGCGCTGCTTGCCCACCGCGACCATCCCTTGGGAAAAGTCGCACGGCACCACATCGATCCCGGCCTCGGCGTACGGCACCGAGGAGGTGCCCGTCCCGGCCGCGAGATCGAGCACTCGCTGGCCCGGCCCGGCATCTACGGCTTTAAAGGTGGCTTTGCGCCACATTCTGTCGATCCCAAGGCTGAGCACGTCGTTCGTGAAGTCGTACTTCTTCGCGACCTCATCAAACATGGACGCTACTTGGGTCGGATCCTTGTGCAGGTTTGCCCTCATGACCTCCATCATGTCATTAACGCGGGCGAGGGCTAAACTAACTCTGATGTCTGCCACTGACCCCTCTCAA
>CAYVDF010000059.1:5515-7574 GCA_964450475.1 uncultured Pseudactinotalea sp. | reverse complement strand
TCCTCGGGTGGATCGCTCATCATCCCCGAGATCATCGTTGGCCACGATGCCGACGGCGCCTGGGTTACGACGATCCGGGTCGCCGGCACTCCGCCCCGGCCGCACAAGATCTCCGATCTGCACGCAGCGGTCGAACCGGCGCTGCCTCGCGCCCACGCGGAGTTCTCCGGCGGCTCCCTCTCCCGCGAGGAGTGGATCGCCGAGGTCGAGCGCGTGATGGAACGCATCCAATCCGGTGAGGCCGGCAAGGTCGTTCTCGCCCGTGACTCCTTCGCTCTCTTCAAAGCGCCGGCAGATGCGCGCCGCGTGATCCGCCAGCTCTCTAGAGAGTATTCCTCGTGCTGGACCTTCGCCGTCGATGGCTTCTTCGGCGCGACCCCCGAGCTTCTCGCCCGGCGCCACCGCGGTCTCATCTCCTCCCGCGTGCTCGCTGGCACGATCCAGCGCGGCAACGATACCCAGGAAGACACCGCCCGCGCCTCGGCGCTCGCGAAGGACTCCAAGGAACTCGCCGAGCATGCCTATGCCGTCGACTCTCTCGTGCAGTCCCTTCGGCCCTATGCCGCATCGTTCTCCGTACCCGATGCGCCGTTCATCTTGCATCTGCCGAACGTCATGCACCTTGCCACCGACGTCAGCGCCTCACCTACCCCAGAGGCAGCGGCCTCAACGAGCCTAGAGCTCGCCGCGACGTTCCATCCCACGGCCGCCGTGTGTGGCACGCCCACGCAGGTCGCCGCACAGATTCTCGCCGAGCACGAGAATCTCGACCGCCACCGCTACGCCGGCCCGGTCGGTTGGATCGGAGCTGATGGTGATGGGGAGTGGGGGATCGCTCTGCGCTCTGGCCGGGCGATCGATTCGACCACGTGGCAGATCTTCGCGGGCTGCGGGATCATGGCTGACTCTCGGCCCGAGGCCGAGTGGGCCGAGACCGAGGCGAAGTTCGCCCCGATGCGCTCGGCCCTATCCCAGGCTTAGCCCGCTACCCTTCGGACGCTGGCGCCGGACGCGTGGTGAGGGTTGCCGAGACGGTGAGCTCTTCGCCGTCACGAATAATCGTTAGGGCGATTTCCTGCCCGACTCGGAACTGCCGCACGTAACCGGTGAGCGCTTCGGCGCTGCCGACGGTGTACTCATCGACCTTGACGATGACGTCGCCTGCGCGAATGCCCGCCTGCTGCGCCGGCGTGCCGGGCTCAACCTGTTCGACGCGCGCACCCATGCGCGTGATGCCGCCGGCGGTTGCCGCGCTATCGCGCATCGAGACACCGAGGAATGCGTGCTCGGCCTCGCCGCTTTCCACGAGCTGCGTGGCGATCTGGCGAGCGAGGTCGATCGGGATCGCGAATCCGAGGCCGACACTGCCCGCAGACGCCGAGGTGGTCGCGATCGAGGAGTTAATGCCGATGACTTGGCCCGCGGAGTTGAACAGCGGCCCGCCGGAGTTGCCCGGGTTGATCGCGGCGTCGACTTGGATCGCGTTCGTGATCGTGGCGTTTGAACCGTCCTTGCCGCTCGCGACGACGGGGCGTTCGAGAGCGGAAATAATTCCGGTGGTCACCGTTGAATCCAGCCCGAGGGGGTTGCCGACCGCCATTACCGGCTCGCCCACCGTGAGCCCGGCGGAGCGGCCAATATCCGCTGGCTGCAGATCCTCGGGCGGGTTCTTAATCTGCACAACCGCAAGGTCGGTGGTTGGGTCGGTGCCGAGCAGCTCTGCTCGATACAGGCGCCCATCCATGAGCGTGATCTGCAGGTCGTCGGCCCGGCCAACGACGTGGTCGTTCGTGAGGATCCGGCCCTCGTCGTCAATAATCACGCCCGAGCCTGCGCCCGACATCTGCTCACCTCGCACCTGAATCGCCACGACT
The DNA here is from genome assembly GCA_964450475.1 of uncultured Pseudactinotalea sp. GTDB lineage: Bacteria > Actinomycetota > Actinomycetes > Actinomycetales > Beutenbergiaceae > HY158. The sequence goes on along the minus strand of CAYVDF010000059.1, from coordinate 5,700 downwards.
GCTGGACGCACCTTTTCCGCGATCGCCGTCCAGTTCGGCGCACCGCCCGCATACGGCACGGCCGCCTGCTGCGCGGACACCGTTGGCGTTGGCGCAGGCGGGGTGACGGAATCGCCAATGAGCACGGCCGTTCCAAGCGACCCGACTCCCCCACCCAGCAACGCGGCGGCGAACACCGCCGGCCA
>CAYVDF010000059.1:0-5415 GCA_964450475.1 uncultured Pseudactinotalea sp. | reverse complement strand
ACAATTCTGAAACTTTGCCGAAACCTGGCTGTGCGTCTCCTACGAGTTTCCTGAAAGTTTCGGTAATTCGACCTCAACGATCGACCGCCCACGCACCGGCTCCGCCAATGCGCCCGCCACCGCGCTCGCCTCGGTCACCCGCTCATACTCATAACCGTACGCGCGCGCGATTTCTTCCACATTCATCTGCACCGGCGTCGCAAAGTACCGCTCGAAGGTCGCGGAATACCTGTCTTCGCCGTGTTCAAGTCTCTTAAATATTCCGCCGCCGCCATCATTTAAGACGACGATCTGCACGTCCGCTTCCGGCTCACCTGGCCCTAACGCGAGTGCACCGACATCGTGGGCGAACGTCAGGTCACCGAGGATCACCCGGATGGGTTGCCCGCTCGCGAGCGCGATCCCGGTTGCCGTCGCGATTGTGCCGTCGATTCCGGCAAGGCCGCGCGATGCGTACACGGGTGCGCTCGTGTACTTCTCCCCTGCGGGAGAAAAGATATCTGCATACCGGATAGCCATCGATGAGCCGAGGAATACCTGCCCCTGCCCCGCACTCAGCGCCTCGGCCACGACGTCCGCGCCCAGCCCGCCGCGGTCAGAAAAATTATTTTCTTCCGCCCGCCACTGCGCGAGCCATTCCTCCGACCCAGGCGTGCCCGGCGCCGCGGCTGCGATGATTCTCGTGGCGTTGCCAGTGACGTCGACCCAGTCAGGCCTGTCCGTCACGACCGTCACCTGCGCTGCGTTTGCGAGGAGCCGCGATACGGGCCGACTGAGCGTTGGTCGGCCAAACACGATCGCTTGCTCGACCCGCTCGCCCAGTTCCCCGGCGAGGATCCGCTGGTATGGGCCGATCGCCACCGCCCCGTGACGCGCGCCAGAACTCGGTTCGGCGAGCAGCGGCACGCCGAGAGCCTCGGCAAACCGCGCGGCCTCTTCGCCGGCGCCGTCACCAGCAACGACGACGGTGAGCAAATCGCCGTCAATAATCTCTGCCTCACGCGAGATCGTGCCGAGGCCAAGGCTGGGGTGCGGCAGGTCGAAGCCGGCGCCCGCGGGGGCGTCCTCGGGCACGAGCGGGTCGCGGAAGGCGACGTTGAGGTGGGCGGGCTCGGGGCGCCCGAAGGCGCCGCGCGCGCGGGCGGCGATGCGGCTCATAACGTTGGGCACGCTGGCTGCTTCGGCGCCGGCGGGAATCTCGATCGTGGGGATGGCCGGGCCGTACATGCCGACCTGCTGGGTGGCTTGGTTCGCGCCGACCCCGCGCATGTCGTGCGGTCGGTCGGCGGTGATCGCGATGATCCCGCGGCCGGCCTCGCGGGCCTCGAGCAGCGCGGGGTGAAGGTTGGCGGCGGCGGTGCCTGAAGTGGTGATCACCGCCGATGGTGCGAACCTGGCAAGACCCAGCGAGGTGAATGCACCCACCCGCTCGTCGATGCGCACGTGCACCGTGAGGTCCCCGCGGTCGGCCGCTGCTGCGAGGGCGTAGACGAGCGGGGCGCTGCGGGAGCCGGGGCACAGCACCACGTGTTTGACGCCGTAGGTCACGAGCCCCGCGACGACGGCGCGCGCCACGGCGGTGGAGGGGTTAAGGCTCATGAGCGACTCTCCTGGGCATCAAGTACGCGGCTCACGCGCTCGAAACGTGCGCGCCAGCGGGCATCGGTTTCTGGATCGGCTGCGGTCTGATCGAGGTCGGGGCGCAGGATTATTTTTTCTGCCGCGAGCACGGGCAGCGCGCCGCCTTGGGGCAGTAACGGTTCGGTCACTGTGTCTGAGGTGAACAAATTCACTGTGGCGAGTCCACATGCGTAGGGCAACTCGGGCAGCGCGCCCGCGAGCGCGAGTCCTGCCGCGATGCCCACGGAGGATTCCAACGCCGAGGACACCACTGCCGGCAGCCCGACCTCCTCAATGATCGCGAGCGCCGCACGAACTCCCCCGAGCGGTTGCACCTTCACGACCATGATGTCCGCTGCTTCCTGCCGCGCGACCTCCAGCGGGTCGCTCGCCCGGCGGATCGATTCATCCGCTGCGATCGGCACATCGACCGCGCGCCGGACGCGGGCGAGTTCGGGCACCGTTGGTACGGGCTGCTCGGCGTATTCCAGGCCGCCGGCGGCCTTGTCGAGCGCCAGCAAGTGCTCGATCGCGGTGTCCGTATCCCACCCGCCGTTGGCGTCGACGCGGATCTTGCCCGCGGCTCCGAGCGCCTCACGCACGGCGGCAACGCGGTTGAGCTCATCGGCGAGGGTATCACCCGGTTCGGCGACCTTGACCTTCGCTGTCATGCACCCGCCCGAGGCCGCGACGAGCTCCCGTGCCCGCTCCGGCCCGACGGCAGGAATGGTGACGTTGACCGGAATACTCTCCCGCAGGGGCACCGGCCATCCCTGCTCGGCCGTTTCGCGAGCCGCCTTCAACCACGCGGCGGACTCGACGTCGTCATAATCCCAAAACGGTGAGAACTCACCAATGCCGGCGGGGCCGGTGAAGATCATGCCGTCGCGGGTATTCAGGCGGCGAAACCGAGCGCGCAGCGGGATCGAGTAGGTGTGCATCACGGGCACCATTCTACGGCCGGGCGCACGGCGCTACCGGCGGGCACGGGCGGGTCAGAAGAGGCCGACGATCTCGCCGTTGTCGTCGATGTCGATGTCAAACGCCGCTGGCGAGGAACCGAGGCCAGGCATCGTTCGCATCGCCCCGCAGATCGGATAAATGAATCCTGCGCCGACCGATACCCGAACCTCCCGAACCGGGAGGCGCCAGCCCGTGGGAGCGCCGGTGAGTGTGGGGTCGGACGACAGCGACAGGTGTGTTTTGGCGATGCAGATCGGCAGGTTGCTCCACCCGGCGGCCTCGTACCTATCGAGCGCGGCGCTGGCCGCTGGCGTGTAATCGACCCCATCGGCGCCGTAGATCTTCGTGGCGATCGTTTCGATCTTCTCCCGCAGCGGGGCGTCATCTGGGTAGAGGAACTCGAAGTTGACCTCCCGCTGCGTCGCCTCAATCACCGCTCGCGCGAGATCCTCCGCGCCCACGCCGCCATCGGTGAAGTGGCTCGTGAGTGCGCATTGCACGCCCAGGTCGGCGGCGATTTCGAAGATGGCCTGGTGATCCTCCGGGTGATCGTCGGCAAACGCGTTGATCGCGATGACCGGTGTGACTCCGAACGCGGCAATGTTCTCGACCTGCTTACGAAGGTTCGCGGCGCCGGCCTGCACGTCGGCGGGGTTCGCTTCCAACAGTTCTGGCGGCAGCGGGCGCCCCGGCACGATCGTGTAGTTCCCAGAGTGCGCCTTCAGAGCCCGCACCGTTGCCACGACGATCGCCGCATCGGGTTTAATGCCCGAGACCCGACACTTGATATTGAAGAACCGTTCGGCGCCCATGTCGGCGCCGAAGCCTGCCTCGGTGATGAGGAAATCGGCAGTGCCTAGGCCAACGAGGTCGGCCACTACCGAGGAGTTACCGGTCGCGATATTGCCGAACGGGCCGGCGTGCACGAGCGCGGGAGTTCCCTCCAGCGACTGCATGAGGTTGGGTTTCAATGCATCGCGCAGGATCACTGTCATCGCACCGGCCGCCCGCAGATCCTCGGCCGTCACGGGCTCGCCGTCATAGTTAAAGCCCACAACGATCCGCCCGAGCCGCGCGCGCAGATCGCGCAGGCTGCTCGCGAGCGACAGGATCGTCATCACCTCAGAGGCCGCGGTGATGTCGAAGCCGCTTTGGCGCACCACCCCGTTCGTCGCCGGCCCAAGCCCGGTGACGATCTCCCGCAGCGCACGGTCGTTCACGTCGAGCGCGCGGCGCCACGTAATCGACTTCGGGTCAATGTTCAGTTTGTTTCCGTGCATGAGGTGCGCATCGAGCATCGCCGCTAACTGGTTGTGCGCGGCGGTCACGGCATGAATATCCCCAGTCAGGTGCAGGTTGAACCGCTCCATCGGCACGACCTGGCTGTAACCGCCACCGGCGGCGCCGCCCTTGATCCCGAACGTCGGACCCATCGAGGCCTCTCGAATCGCGATGGTCGCCCGCTTCCCTAGCCTGCGCAACCCGTCGGCGAGTCCGATCGTCGTGGTCGTTTTGCCCTCCCCGAGCGGAGTCGGGGTAATCGCCGAAACCACGATGTACTTCGCCCGCGGCGCACCCTGTAGCTGTTCAATCGCACCAAGGTCGACCTTCGCCACGCCCGCGCCATACGGTTCCACGAACTCCGGCGCAATCCCCATCTCCTCAGCTAGGTCAGCCGACGATCGCAGGATCGCTCGCCGTCCAATTTCCAGGGTAGTTAGCGGGCGCTCACTCATCTCGATACTCCTTCGTTCATTTCTCCCCACACTGGCAGACGTTCTCCCCGCGGCCCTGGGACTATTGGCTCAACTCATTCGCCGCGATAATCGCCTCGGCCGCCGCAATCGCGGCCGTCGTCAACTCCAGCGCGCCCCGCGCATCCACGCGCACAAACGGCTTCCCACTGGTCGCCAAGCGCTCCGCAATCGTGCCCAGCTCCTCGGCGAGTTCACCGATTCGGCGCGGCACCTCGATCGCCTCCTGGGTGACCCTCCCGGCGGCGAGCATTTCGCGAACCGCACGCTCGTCGTCGTCCATTAATTCATACGCCCGCGCGCGTAAAACTTGGAGATTATGGACGTCGATGCTCACCTTTGGGCTGCGCCGCACCACCTTTTCGCATAGTGCGGCAGCCATCGCGAGCCCCTAGGCGGCCGCCGATCCGGAGGCGGGTGCGGCGTCGAGAGCGAGGCGCTCGAGGAATTCGGTGAGATCGCGGCTCATAAAAGAATATTTTCACAGCGCTAGAGTGTGGGCGTGAGTACTTTGCCAAAAAAGGTTTCTGAAATTTTCGACCCCGCCAAATGGCGCGACATCGATGGCTTCGATTTCACCGATATCACCTACCACCGCGGCGTTGATCGCACGGGTGATTCCGAGCGTGATCTGCCCGTCGTGCGCATCGCCTTCGACCGCCCCGAGGTGCGCAACGCGTTCCGCCCGCACACCGTGGACGAGCTCTACCGCGCGCTCGATCACGCGCGCATGAGCTCCGACGTTGCTGCCGTCATTCTCACGGGCAATGGCCCGAGCGAAAAGGACGGGGGCTGGGCGTTCTGCTCTGGCGGCGACCAGCGCATCCGCGGCCGCGACGGGTACCGCTACGCCGATGGCGAGCTCGCCGATGACATCGATCCTGCCCGCGCGGGCCGCCTGCACATCCTTGAAGTTCAGCGCCTCATGCGCACGATGCCCAAGCCGATCATCGCCGCCGTCAACGGGTGGGCTGCGGGCGGTGGACACTCGCTCAACGTCGTGGCCGACCTCTCGATCGCCTCGCGCGAGCACGCGCGGTTCATGCAGACCGACGCCAACGTCGGCTCCTTCGACGCC
>CAYVDF010000058.1:0-11288 GCA_964450475.1 uncultured Pseudactinotalea sp. | reverse complement strand
CCGCGAGCGGATCGCCCGGTAGACGATCAATATCCACGTGAACATCCCGATGATCAGCAAGATCTGCCAGAACCGCGGCAGATCGAGGTACTCCCACTGCTGGTCGAAGAAGACCGAACCCTTCGCCCATTCGGGGCCGAACGTGGAGATCGCCGTACCGGTGAGCGTGCCCGCAACCACGAGCGCCAAGGCGATGAGCAGGAAGGTCGCGAGCCACGACTGCTTCTTCGGCTCGCGCCCCGAGATGATCGGGGCGAGGAAGATCCCAGCGGCGAGGAACGAGGCGGCGGTCCATAGGAGCGAGAGCTGCACGTGCCACGTGCGCGCAAGGTTGAACGGCAAGATCTGGGCGAGGTCGAAGCCGAAGAAGTCCGACAGATCCGCCCGATAATGCTCGATCGCGGCACCGAGTAACACTTGGATGAGGAACAGCACGGCTACAACGAAGAAGAACCACGCCGTCACCTTTTGCGATGGCGTAATCGCGACCTTGCCGGGCTGGAGGAACGACAGGGTCGGGGCTTCGGCGCCCTTCCACCCGATCGACTTGTGCCAGCGGCCGTACACGGTGAACAGCAGGCCAAGGCCAACGAGCAACGCAACGAGCGAGATACCCGACCACACAAGAGTGTCGGCGGTGGGCACGTTGTTCACGCGCTCTTCAGAGGGCCAGTTGTTCGTGTAGGAATACGACAACCCGGGGCGTTCGGCAGCCGCAGCCCACGCTGTCCAGGCGAAGAACGCCGTCATTTCCTTAATCTCAACAGGATCGGTAATGAGGTTCGGCAGCAGGCCGTACTTTGTTGTCGGTTCGCCGAAGAATTCAGCGTAGTACTGAGTCAGGTGCTCAAACGCGGCGATCTGTTCATCGGTGAACACGAGGGTGCCCGTCGCCTCGTCGTAGCGGTTCGTGCGCAGCATTTCAGAAGTTGCCGCAAGCGGATCCTGCACACCTTGGGCACGCAGGTCATCGGCGATGAAGTCAGCCGAGAGACGCAGGTACTCGGCCGTATAGTCGGCGCCGAGGTAACCCCCGTGGCCGAGCACCGAGCCGTATTGCTGGAGGCCGCGGCGCAGGAACGTTTGCTGCCCAGCGGTGATGTCCGCACCGGTGAACACGACCTCACCGTTTTCAGCCACGACCTTCTCAGGCTGGGGCATCGAGTCGCTGTACGTTCTGAGCGCGAGGATGCCCATAACGAAGAAGCCGAAGATCATGACGAGGGCAACCCCTTGCACCCACGCCTTGGAAATCGGTATCCCCATCGGTTCAGTTTTGCCTGACGCGGCACCTTTGCCGTTCGAAATTCTAAACGCCATGGCGGTTCCCACCCTTCCCGATCATTCACTTTTCGGGCCGGGCATCAACCTCGATCCAACCCTTGCTCGAAGATTAGTGAGAGTGGAGATCAGGGCGATTTTTACACCGGTTTTATTCGCTCCGCGCAGCTTTTCACGACAAGCCCCTCAGGGGCTGTCTCCTTAAGGTAGAGAATCACGAGACATTCATCGTCGTTGACGAACGGCTTGATCTCCCCAAGCACGAGCGGCCCATCGGTGTGCCCGAGGGTGTCCTCGATGAGCGCTCGGTGGACCCCGCTAACCAAGTCAGCCGATTCCTCATACAAATCGAGGTGCTTCCCCGGCGAGACCTCAATCGCAAGAGCCGTGCGCAAAACGGTTGGCGAGAGACCGACGTCCTCAAAATGTTCATAAAGGACGTCGAGTTGCCGCTCGAGCGCGCTACCGGCGCCATTACGCGCACCTAGTACGTTACGAAGTTGTTCGCGGCGAGCATCGATCCGTTGAAGTCTCTCCTTGGCCGCGGGGCTCGATTCGGCCTCCCGCGCGGGGAAATACGCGAGCGGCGGGCGCCCCCGCTTACCGGTGGAGACCCGGTTTGCGACGACGAGCCCCTCCTCTTGGAGGGTCCACAGGTGATCGCGCGCCGTGTTGATCGGGATGTCGGTGGCCTCGCTCAACTCTTGGAGCGTGCACCCCGGATTGCCCTGAATATGCCCGAGCAGACGCACTCGGTTGCGCTCCAGCAACCCGCGATAGTCCGTTCTACGGCGTGGCATTTTCCCATTGTGCCGTAACGGACCCTAAAACTCACTACTTCTTGGGCAGCTCCAAGCCAAGCGCATCGCGCGCTGCGAACGCGGCCTTCTTCGCGAGGTCGGGCACGTGTTCGTTCACGACGGTCGCGATCGCCTCCTGACCACCGGCGACGCCTTGCTGAACGGTAGGGTGCTGCCACAGCTCCTCGACCTTCGCGGCGAGCTGCTCGTACTTCTCCCGCCCGGCGCGCGTGCCAAGCACGTAGCCAACACCGGCGCCGATGACGAACATCAATCGAGACTTCATAGCTTGAACCTCCGGCCTCTAGCTTCTCACCATTCGCCGCGGCGCGCCTGCAAGAATAGAGAGCATGAAGATCTACCGGACCATCCAAGCGCCCGCATCGGCGGAACTTGTGATCAAACGGTCCCGGTTTCTTGGCGAACTCACCCCGATCGAATCGGAAGAGCACGCGCGCGAACTCATCGCCGAGGCGCGCCGCACGTACTGGGACGCTCGCCACCACTGCTCCGCGTTCATCCTCGGGCCCGGCAGTGAGATTCAGCGATCATCTGACGACGGCGAGCCCGCCGGTACTGCCGGCGCACCGATGCTCGAGGTACTTCGCGGCGCCGACGTTTCTGATGTGCTCGCTGTGGTGATCCGGTGGTTCGGGGGCACGCTGCTTGGCGCGGGTGGACTCGTGCGCGCGTACTCCGATGCCGTGCGCGCGGCCCTAGAGGAGGCGCGCATCATCGAACGCCACCTGCTCACCGAGGTTGAGGTGACCCTCGGGCATGACATCGCCGGCAAGTTCGAGGCCGATATCCGCGCCCAGGGCATCACCGTGCTCGGCGCGGAGTACGCGAGCGATGTGACCCTGCGCCTGGGAACCTACGAACCCGATCTTCTCCCTCCCCAAGTCGCCGAGCTCACCGCCGGCGCTGCCACCGCCACCGTTGTCGGCACCTCGTGGGTCGACATGCCCGCTTAGAAACGAAGGATCCATGGAAAACGAACTCATCACCTGGCGCGACGGCTCGATCGGCCGCCTCCGACTTAACCGACCCCGTGCGATCAACGCACTCACCCCGGGCATGATCACCGGCACGGCCGAGGCTCTCACCGATTTTGAGGCCGACCCCGAGATCGTCGCGATCGCGATCGACGGCGCGGGCGAGCGCGGCCTGTGCTCGGGCGCCGATGTGCGCGCGATTCGCGGGGCAATCCTGGAGCACGGCGTCGATGGAGCCGCGGAGTTCTGGCGCAGCGAGTATGCGATGAACGCCCAAATTGCGGGCCTGAACAAGCCTTATGCTGCGTTCATGGACGGCATCGTTATGGGCGGCGGTGTCGGGATATCGACCTACGGCACCGTGCGGGTCACTACCCCGCGCACTCGCCTTGCGATGCCCGAGACCGGCATCGGGCTGTTTCCCGATGTCGGAACGATGTACACGCTCTCGCGCGCACCGAAGGAAATCGGCACGCACATGGCGATGACCGGAGCACCCGTAACGGGAGGCGACGCTGTTATCGCAGGGTTCGCTGACGCCGTCATTGATCCCCACGACTGGGAGCCACTCCTCGATGCGCTGCGCGATGGCGCGAGTCCGGATGAGGCACTCGATGCCGTCAAGGCCGACCGCACGCCGCCGGCCGACCTCGCTGCGGCGGAGTGGATCGCCGAATGCTACACCGGCGATGACCCTGCGGAGATCATCGCCCGACTCCGTGCGCACACGGATCCGGATGCGAACGCCGCGGGCGAACTCATCGCCTCGCGCTCGCCCCTGTCGGTGGCGGTGACCCTGGCGGCGCTGCGCCGAGCACGCGACCTGCCCGACCTCGCTGCGGTTCTCGATCAGGACCTGCGCCTGGCGATGAACTTCACGCGCAATTCCGACTTCCTCGAAGGGGTGCGCGCGGTGCTCGTTGATAAGGACAACGACCCGAAGTGGAGCCACGATTCCGTCGCCGACGTAAGCGAGGAAACGATCGAGGCATTCTTCCAATAAGTGCCCTCGGCCACAATCGACGTCCGAATTTTCCCATCTTGTGGACAAATTATGCACTCTAGGTGAGATTGCGCCAAAATAAGGGTGCACTTCAACCCTTGGGAACAATCATGGCCTCAATCACGCGAACTGAAAACGACTCCCTCGGCCCAGTAGATCTACCAGCCGAGGTGTACTACGGTGCCCACTCCGCGCGCGCCGTCGCGAACTTCCCCATTACCGGGCGAACTATCGGGCAGATCCCCGAACTCATTCGCGCACTCGCAGAGGTCAAGTCCGCCGCCGCACGCGCAAACGGCGAGCTCGGCGCCATTTCCACAGAGGTCGCCGAGGCGATCATCGAGGCATCGCAAAACATTATTGACGGCGCGCTGCACGATCAGTTCATTGTCGACGTCATCCAGGGCGGTGCCGGCACGTCGTCCAACATGAACGCCAACGAGGTGATCGCGAACCGGGCGCTAGAGATCCTCGGGCGCCCCCGCGCGGACTACGACACGGTCAACCCGATCGACCACGTCAACCGCGGGCAGTCGACGAACGACGTCTACCCTACGGCGCTGCGGATCGCGCTGTACCGCACCACCGAGCAGCTGATTGAGGCGCTCGAGCACCTTCACCGCGCCTTGCTGGCGAAACAGGTCGAGTTCGCGAGCGTCATTACGATGGGCCGCACGCAGATGCAGGACGCGGTACCGATGACCCTCGGCGGGGCATTTGGCTCCTACGCCCACGCCGTCGAAACAGATATTGCGCTGCTGCGCCAGGTTCGCGAGGCGCTCTTGGAGATCAACCTCGGCGGCACCGCGATCGGCACCGAAGTCAACACGGTCAAGGGCTACACCGCTCGGGCTCGGGCGTACCTCGAAGAGATCACCGGGCTGCCCGTACGGCTATCGGATAACCTCATGGACGCCACTCAGGACACGGGCTGCTTCATCACCCTGTCGGGCGCGCTGAAGCGCACTGCGATGAAACTGTCGAAGTTCTCCAACGACCTGCGCCTGCTGAGCTCAGGCCCGCAGGATGGGTTCCGTGATATCCAGCTTCCGGCGATGCAGGCGGGTTCGTCGATCATGCCGGGGAAGGTCAACCCCGTTATCCCCGAGGTGGTGAACCAGGTGGCGTTCGTCGTCGCGGGTAACGATCTCACGGTGACGATGGCGGCCGAGGGCGGCCAACTCCAACTTAACGCCTTTGAGCCCGTGATCTTTGCGCGGTTGTATGAGTCGATCACCGAGCTCACCAACGCGATCGGAGTGCTCTCCGACCGCTGCGTCACGGGCATCACCGCCGACCCTGCGGAACTCGAGGCGCGCGTGCACCGCTCGGCCGGTCTCGCCACGGTTCTTTCCCCGCTGATTGGGTACTCGAACGCGGCGAAGCTCGCGAAAGAGGCGCTCTCAACGGGTGTATCGCTCGTTGATCTCGTGCTGCGCGAGGGCCTCGTTGAGGAAGATGTGCTGCGCCGCGAGCTAGAGCCCGCACGCCTCGTCAACCCCCACGGGAACTAGCTCACAATCTGCAAACCCACGATGCAGCCGATCAACCCCAGGAGAAGCAGCACGCGGGCGGTGGTCACCGGCTCCATGCCGGTCGCCATCGAGTAGACCACAGCGGCGGTCGCACCGACCCCGACCCACACGGCGTATGCGGTGCCCGCGGGCAGGGTCTTCATTGCCCAGCCAAGCCCGCCCATGCTCACCGCGAGCGCGGCGAAGAAAATAACGGTGGGCCACAGCCGAGTGAAACCTTCGGTCTTGCTCAAGGTGATCGCCCACACGGCTTCGAAGGCACCTGAAATCAATAACACGGTCCAAGCCACAACAACACTCCTTCTGCCGTCTTGTCGCATCGCCGGGTACGGCAGCCTCGTCCGGGGAGGTGTTGACTCCGCGAACATTCTAGCCGATGGCCCTTTTCTGGCCGAGATCACGCGGTTTTGGTGGGCAGGCTCACGGTAATAATCACGGGGCGTCAGTAAAATACATCCGGCTAGTACTTGGGAGGCTCGTGGGTATCGACGACATCATGCGGCTCCTCGACCTTCTCGGGGTGCTGTTCAACGCCATTCTCGGTGGCGTTCTTGCGCGTTCCTATCGCCTGGACGCGATCGGTTTCGCCGTGCTCGCGGTGCTCTCGGGGCTCGGCGGCGGAATCATCCGTGACCTGCTCTTGCAGGCCGGTCCGCCCGTTGCCATGACCGATTCGGCGTACCTCCTCACCGCCCTCGGCGGCGCTGGCATCGCCTACCTCATCCGACTCGAAGGCCGCGTGTGGGAGAAGGTCTTCCCCCCGATCGACGCCCTCGCGATCGGTCTGTGGGCCACTGTGGGTGCACAAAAAACGTTGACCGTCGGCCTGAGCCCGCTCACCGCAGTGCTCCTTGGGATGATCACGGCCGTCGGGGGTGGGTTCTCCCGCGACGTCGTGCTGCGCCGAATCCCCGGCATCCTCGGCGGCAACACGCTGTACGCCACCGGAGCGTTCGCCGCGGCGATCACCCAAGTCACGTTTTACATGTTCGACCACGCCCAAATCGGCTCGATCGTCGCAACGATCGTCGGCATGACCCTCGTGCTGATCGCGCGTTACCGCGGCTGGATGCTCCCGCCCGGCGCCGGCTGGAAGCCCAAGCGTCCCAAGTCCCCGAACTTCCGCCGCTAAACCCGCGGCCGCGGCCGGCCGTTTAGGATTGAACACTGTGACCTCCCGCCCCGATTCTCCTCCCGAGCGACCCGCGCCGAAACAGCGCGCCGCCTCGCGTCATCGTGGACGGCGTGGGCGCACCGCCACTCGTGGGCGTCGCCCGGCGTATCGCCCACCGAGTGAGAAAATTCTTGCGGCCCGGCGCGAGTCGGTTCCGGCCATCACCTATCCCGAGGATCTTCCGGTTTCTGAGCATCGCGAGGAGATCGCGAAGGCCATCGCAGAAAACCAGGTCGTCATCGTTGCCGGGGAAACGGGCTCGGGAAAAACGACCCAGTTACCGAAGATCTGCCTCGAGCTTGGCTACGGCATCACCGGCACTATCGGGCACACTCAGCCCCGGCGCCTCGCTGCGCGCACGGTCAGCGCCCGCATCGCTGAGGAACTTGGAACAACGCTCGGGCAGGCGGTCGGGTTCCAGGTGCGGTTCACCGATAAGGTCTCCGACACAACGCTCATCAAGCTCATGACCGACGGGATCCTGCTCGCAGAGATCCAGCGGGATCCGCTCCTGCGCCGCTACGAAGTCATCATCGTCGATGAAGCCCACGAGCGGTCCCTCAACATCGACTTTCTCCTCGGGTACCTGCGCCAGCTCCTTCCCCAGCGCCCCGATCTTAAGGTCATCATCACCTCGGCCACGATCGATTCGGAGAAGTTCGCCGCGCACTTCGGCCCGGAAAACAAGCCGGCTCCCGTCGTCGAGGTGTCGGGCCGCACCTACCCCGTCGAGATTCGCTACCGGCCCCAAGTCGATGACGACGGCGATCAAGCAGAGGCGATCTGCCGCGCCGTCGATGAGCTCTTGCCCGAAGGCGGCGGTGACATCCTCGTGTTCCTCTCCGGCGAGCAGGAGATCCGCGACACCGACGATGCGCTCGCGGACCACCTCGGGTCAAGGTACGTACGCGCCGGCCAACCGACGAAGGATCCCCGCGCAATCGAGGTACTCCCGCTGTTTGCACGGCTGTCGAACCAGGAACAGCAGCGCGTGTTCCAACCGCACTCCACACGGCGGATCGTGCTCGCCACGAACGTCGCCGAAACATCCCTCACTGTGCCGGGCATCCGCTACGTCATCGACCCCGGTACCGCCCGCATCTCCCGCTACTCCAACCGCACCAAAGTCCAGCGCCTACCGATCGAGCCAATCTCCCAGGCGAGCGCGAACCAGCGCTCGGGCCGAAGCGGGCGCGTCGCCCCGGGCATCGCGATCCGGCTCTATGCGGAAGAGGACTTCAACGGCCGACCAGAGTTCACCGAACCGGAGATTCTGCGCACCTCGCTCGCCTCGGTGATCTTGCAGATGGCCGCGATCGGCCTCGGCGACGTCGCCAAGTTCCCGTTCGTTGACCCACCCGACACCCGCTCCATTCGCGACGGTATCGCCCTGCTGCACGAACTTGGCGCAATGAACACAGAAGGCACCTCGCTCACGAAGATTGGGCGCGACCTCGCTGCCCTGCCCATCGACCCCCGCCTTGGCCGCATGCTCCTAGAAGCCCGCCGGCTCGGATGCGTGCGTGAGGTCATGATCATCGCCGCCTACCTCTCCATTCAGGATGTGCGCGAGCGCCCCGCCGAGCAGCAGCAAGCCGCTGACGCCTCTCACGCCCGTTTCGCCGACCCGACGTCCGACTTCATCGCCATCCTCAACCTGTGGAACTATCTGCAACAGCAGCAGGAGGCGCTCTCCGGTTCCGCGTTTCGCCGCACGGTACGCGCCGAGTTCCTCCATTACCTGCGCATCCGCGAATGGCAGGACGTGCACAACCAGCTCCGTCAAATGGCCCGCCCCCTCGGCATCTTCGCCCCCCGCACGAGCGGAAAAACCGACCCCGACCGCGTGCACCAGGCGCTCCTCGCCGGCCTCCTGAGCCACATCGGCTCGTACTCCGAACGCACCCGGGACTACCTCGGCACCCGCGGCGCCCGCTTCGTCATCTTCCCCGGCTCCCACCTCTCGGGGAAAAAACCCGAGTGGGTCATGGCCGCCGAACTCGTGGAAACCTCCCGCCTCTTCGCCCGCCAAGTCGCGCGCATCCAGCCCGAATGGATCGAACCCCTCGCCGATCACCTGACTCGCCGCTCGTTCTCCGACCCGTACTGGTCCACCCGCCACGCCGCCGCCATGGCGCGCGAAAAAGTCATGCTGCTCGGCGTGCCCATCGTCACCGACCGCCCCGTACCGCTCGCCCGCGTCGACTCCGACCTCGCTCGCGAGATGTTCGTGCGCCACGCCCTCGTCGGCCGCGAGTGGAACTCCCGCCACAAATTCTTGAAGCGTAATGACGACGTGCTTGCCGAAGCACGGGAGCTCACCTCCCGCGCGCGCCGGCCCGATCTCTTGGTCGACGAGGAGGAGCTCGTCGACTTTTACCTCGCCCAGATCCCCGAAGACGTCACCTCCGGCGCCCACTTCGACTCCTGGTGGAAATCCGAACCAAACAAACACCGCCTCGACTTCACCCTCGACCTGCTCGTACCGGCCCGCCACACGATCGACACAAACCTCTACCCTGAGGTCTGGGTGCAACGTGACCTCACCCTGCCCGTGACCTACACCTACAACCCCGGCGGCGAAGGCGACGGCGTCATGGTACACATCCCCATCGCCCTGCTGCCCCAAGTGGTGGACGTCGGCTTCGACTGGCTCGTGCCCGGCATGCTCGATGAGCTCGTAATCTCGACGATTCGCGCGCTGCCCAAGCGCATTCGGGTGCAGCTCGTACCTGCTCCGGATACCGCCCGCGACATCCTCGAAATTCTTCCCGACTGGGCCGCTTCGACCCGCGAGGCGAAGGTCTCCTTCGCGCAAGCTTTCAGCGACGCCGCGGCCAAGGTGAAGGGTGCCGAGGTGCCCGTTGAGGCCGTCCAACGCGCCGAGTTAGGCGAACACCTCCAGGTGACCTTCCGCGTCGTCGATGAACGCGGCGTGATCATCGATGAGGGTAACGACCTGGGTGAACTCCAGCGCAAACTGCGCCAAGAATCGGGCCAGGCAGTCCGCACCGCGGTACGCGCGGCCCTGTCCGCGGCGCAGAAGGAGGAGCTCGCGAAGATGCTCACGCCCGACGCTGCGGAGGCCGCCCCCGAGAAACCAGCCGACGCGCCGGCGAGCACCAAAGTTGAAGTCGAGGATCTCACCGAGTTCCCCGCCGCGGGTATCCCCGAGATGCTCACGACGCACACGGGCGGCGCCGAGGTCCGCGGTTACCCGGCGCTCGTTGCTGGCACGAACACCGTCGGGGTACAGATTCTCGCCGATCCGGCCGTGGCCGCCCGCGAACACGAACGCGGCGTCATCGCTCTGCTCGCCCGCACGCTTGCGCTATCGACCGGGCGGATCACGAGCCGGTGGAATACCGCCCAAACGCTCGCGATGGCTGGCTCTCCGGACTCCACCGAGACGCTCGTCGCCGATCTCCACATTGCGGCGGTCCGCTCGATCCGCGCGCGCACGGGCGCCTCGATGCGAAAGAGCCTCGGCCTGGTAAACCTCGGCCGGGTGCGCACCCGTGAGCAGTTCTCCGCGTGGCGCGATTACCTTCGCGACCGACTCGAGGACGAGATCTACGCGGTGGCCGGCCAAGTCGCGAGCGCCCTTGGCGAAGCACGAGCCCTCGATGCGACGATCCGCAAATCGACCTCCATGGCACTGCTCAACACGCTAACCGATGTGAAGAACCAGGTCGCAGAATTAATTTTCCCCGGGTTCATCCGCTCGACCCCACCGGAACGTATCCCGCACCTCACCCGCTATCTCCAAGCCGCGCAGATTCGGATCGAGAAGGCCGCCGATAATCCGCGGGGCGATGAGGCGCATGCGTGGCAGGTCCGCGAGCTCACAGAAGAATGGCACGCCGCAGTCGCCGCGGATGACCGCTCCGATCCCGATCGCACGGCAGCACTCGCCGAGGTGCGCTGGCAGCTCGAAGAGCTACGCGTGAGCCTGTTCGCCCAGCAACTCGGCACCGCCGCGCCTGTCTCTGACAAACGTATCCGGCGGATGCTCGGCTAGCCGGTGCGGGCATCGCCGCCTACCTGTTCAGCAACGGGTGCAGCTCCTGGGTCACGGTCGTTCGCGAGATCACCGCACCGTTCTTAATTACGATGCGCTGCTCGCTCGCGTCGGCGAGCGCACCCCACGTCGAGTCTCCACGCAAGAGCACGAGGTCGGCTGGCATTCCTCGTTCGATACGCACCTCGGGCAGGCCCATGATCTTCCGCGCGCCTGAGGTCACGAGATCAAGTGCCTCAAGGGGTTCGAGGTGCCCTGCGGAAACGAGCAGGCTCACGATCTCGAGTGGGTCGATGCGGCTGAGTGGGTTGAACGGGTCGCGCCAGTTATCTCCGCCCGCGCCAAGGGTGATGCCCTCGTTGAGGATTTCCCGCAAAGGAGGCATCCCGCGAGGCTTCGAACACGACTTACCTCTGCTCTGCAAGAGGAGGTTGGTTTGCGGCAAGGTCACCACGCCAATGTCGTGCCCGCGCATCCGG
>CAYVDF010000057.1:9152-11297 GCA_964450475.1 uncultured Pseudactinotalea sp. | reverse complement strand
TGGGCCGTAGCCCTCGTCCGCGACCTGGTACTCCGCCCCCGTGCCGAGCACGATGGTGGGGCTGAGGGAGGAGTCGAACGCGGTGGCGTGGTCGTTGTAGACGAGGATGACGACGTCGGGGTTGTTTTCCTTCGCCCACTCACGGGTCCACTCGTACCCTGCGAAGACCTTCTTCCAGTAGGGCTCTTCGGTCTTGCCCAGATCCATCGCGGCGCCGATCGCGGGCACGAGCGGATGTGTACTTCGCTGGAGCGTTCTCACGCATGACTTCGGACTTCTCACCTGGCTTGGGCGGTACCCAGCCGTCGAGGTCTTTTGCGCGTACACCTTCGGGGTTGCGGCCACCAGCGACCATCATGTCGCGGTAGGCGGCCTCGGACATCCCCGTCATCGACCCGGCCATCTGCTGGAAGCTCAAGCCATGGGTCGCACCGATCTTGGAGAGGAAATAGATGTTTCCACCCTCGCGGATCATGGTGTTGAGGTCCATGTCGAGCACGGCCTGCCGCTGAACGTCAGTCAGTGGCCATTCATCGAGGTAGGCGGCTTGGTCGGCAAGGAAGCGCTCGCGGTTCTCTGGCTTCATGAGCGACATCGAGAACTGGTTCAGGTGGTATCCCTTGCGGGCCTGTTCGGCATCAAAGATCGTCGTGCCGGGGATTTGCTTGTACGGCTTATCGAGGGCCATGTCAGACTCCTTCTGGCCAATAAAGGCGGGTCGGGTTGTCGACGAGCAGCTTGCGTTGCAGTTCTGCCGTCGGGGCTATGTGCGGGATGAAATCGACCAACAGGCCATCATCCGGCATGTGATCGGTGAGATTTGGGTGGGGCCAATCTGTGCCCCACAGGACGCGCTCAGGGAACTCCTCCACGACGCGTCGCGCGAACGGAACGACATCGACGTAGGCGTGTTGCTCGCCGTCAAGAGCCGCGGGCCCGGACGCCGAGAGGCGCTCGGGGCACGTGACCTTGCACCACACGTTGGGGTTCTCGCGCATGAATCGCAGAAATAGTTCGAATTCTGGGCCGTGTGGGTCCTTTGTGACGTCGGGGCGACCCATGTGGTCGACGATGACATCGGTAGGAATTGCTGAGAAGAATTCGTAGAGCTCCGGGAGGTCGTCGGCTTCAAAGTAGATGACAACGTGCCACCCCAGCGGCGCGATTTTCGCCACGATTTCTTCGAGCGAATCGGTGGGAACCCGATCGACGAGGCGCTTGACGAAGTTGAATCGCACACCGCGAACGCCCGCGTCGTGGAGTTCGTGCAGGTGTTCTTCCGTGACGTCGGCACGAACCGTGGCCACGCCGCGCGCCATTCCGCCCGATCGCCGCAGTGCATCGACCATCGCGCTGTTATCAGCGCCATGGCACGTGGCCTGGACGATGACGTTGCGGCTGAATCCAAGGTGGTCACGCAGTGCGAAGAGCTGCTCGGCTGAAGCATCGCACGGGGTGTACGTGCGCTCGGGCGCGTACGGGAACTGCCCGCCCGGGCCGAACACGTGGCAGTGCGCGTCGACGGCGCCATCAGGTAACTGGAATGTCGGTTTGCTCGGGCCGTCGTACCAGTCGAGCCAGCCGGGGGTCTTGGTAAAAGGCCCCGTGGTTTCACCGTGAGCCATCGGCATCCTCCACATACTCGAGGCCGGCGGCGGCGAGCTTCTCGCGCATCTTGTACAGGTCGAGGCCGAGCACACCGGCTTCGAACTGCTCGCGCTTGGCGCCTTCGTTGTCTTCGCGCGCCTGGCAGGCATCTGCTACGGCAGCTGCGTATTGACGCGGAACGACGACCACGCCGTCAACGTCCGCAACGACAACGTCGCCGGGGTTGACGAGCGCACCGGCAACGACGACGGGAATGTTGACCGAGCCGAGGGTCGCCTTGACGGTTCCCTTGGCGCTGATGGCGCGGGCGAAGACGGGGAAATCCATCTCTTCGAGATCCTCAACGTCACGGACTCCGCCGTCAATAATGAGGCCTTTGCCGCCGCGGGCGCGGAAGGAGGTGGCGAGCAGATCGCCGAAGAAGCCGTCTTCATTTTCGGTGGTGCAGCCCGCAACGACGACATCGCCTTCGCGGATCTGCTCGGCGGCCACGTGCATCATCCAGTTGTCTCCCGGTTGTAGGAGCACGGTGACGGC
>CAYVDF010000057.1:0-9142 GCA_964450475.1 uncultured Pseudactinotalea sp. | reverse complement strand
CCGCGACCGGGACGCGGAGGACCGGCTCGTCGGCACGGTGACGGCGGTGCCGCACATCTTCGCGCCGCGGTAGACGGGGCGCATGTAGTTTTGCATGAGGCCGACGCGGCCCATGGCTTCGTGAATCGTGGCGACGCCGAACTTCGATAGGCGCTCGACGGATTCGGCGTCGGCGCGCTCGATGTTCGTGTGAACGAGTCCGAGGTTGTTAACGCGCATATCGGTGCCTTTCTACTTTCCCTGCGCTTTGAGCGCACGGTCGAGGCGGGGGTAGACGCGGCGGGCGTTGCCCTCAAACACCTGCTTGCGCTGCTCGTCGGTGAGGTTGGGGGTCGCATCGACGTAGCGCTTCGTGTCATCGAAGTAGTGGCCGGTGCGCGGGTCGACATCGCGCACGGCGCCGATCATTTCGCTCGCGAACAGGATGTTATCCACGGGCACGACCTCGGTGAGCAGGTCGATGCCGGCTTGGTGGTACACGCACGTGTCGAAGTAGACGTTGTTCAGCAGGTGTTCTTCGATCTCAGGCTTGCCGAGGGCGATTGCGAGACCGCGGAAGCGGCCCCAGTGATATGGAATCGCGCCGCCACCGTGAGGAATGACGATCTTTAATTCGGGGAAGTCCTTGAACAGATCGCCCTTCAGGAGCTGCATGAACGCCGTCGTGTCAGCGTTGAGGTAGTGGTCACCCGTGGTGTGGAACTGGGCGGGCATGCAGGTGGAGCTCACGTGAACCATCGCCGGGATTTCGTACTCGACGAGCTTTTCGTAGATCGGGTACCACGAGCGGTCGGTGATTGGCGGCGCTGTCCATTTTCCGCCCGAGGGGTCGGGGTTGAGGTTGACGGTCACGGCACCGAGTTCCTCGACGGCGCGTACCAGCTCGGGTACCGACGTCGCCGGGTCTTCGCCTGGGGACTGCGGGAGCATCGCGCCCATAAGGAATCGGTCAGGGAAGAGCTCAGCCACTCGAGCGGAAACGTTGTTTGATAGACGCGCCCACGTCTTGCTCACGGACAGATCACCGATGTGGTGGGCCATGAAGGAGGCGCGCGGGCTGAAGACCGTGATGTCGCTGCCGCGTTCGTTCATCAGACGCAGCTGGTTGGCCTCGATCGTTTCGCGGATGTCGTCATCGGGGATATCGAGAGCATCAGGATCGGGTGCTTCTCCCTCGCCATTCGCATAGGCAATTTGCAGGTCGCGCCACGCGCCGAGCTGTGCGGGCGCGGTGGTGTAGTGACCGTGAATATCAATAATCAACGAATGTCGTCCTTGTCATTGAGTGGCTGATTCGTTTCGATCGTAAGCCGCAACCTTCATATAGTCTAATAGATATACGATGTGCGATCTATAGAAAGATTCGATACATGTCCGTTGCAGATCTCAATCAATTGCGCACCTTTGTCGAGCTGTACGAACTGCGTAGCGTGACGGCGGTTGCCGAGCGTCTTCACGTGACCCAACCGACCGTGAGCTACACCCTTCGAAAGCTCCGCGAACGGTTCGATGATGATCTGTTTCGCCGCGAGGGCAACGGGATGGTGCCAACCGCCAAGGCGACGCAGCTCTTTGGGCCGCTGCACGAAGCGCTCGCGCAGATTGATGCAACGGTCAACGAGACGGAGCCGTTCAATCCGGCGAAGTTCAGCGGGGAACTGGTTCTCGGCCTCACCTCAATCGGTGAGCAAACATTCCTGCCCCCGATTCTGCGGGCTCTGGAACGCGAGCAGGCGCGTCTGCACCTTCAGGTCCTGCGGCTCGATTCCGATCAGGTGGCCGAGCAGCTCAGCCGCGGGCTCGTGGATCTCGCATTGACCGTGTCGATGATCACCGATCCCGGAATCTGGCGCTCCCACGTGCGCGGGGTCGAGTATGTGGCCGTGACGTCGAAGGAGCATCCGCTACCCGCGACCGGCCCGAACATGTTTAAGGGGCGCCGCTTCGTTCGGGTCTCCTCCCGAGGCGGGCACATCTTCCCGCTCCAGGCACTGACCGATCACGGGCTCATGCCTCAAGTGGCGCTGACCGTGGAGGAGTACGGCACCGTGCCCGCGGTGCTTGAGGCCTCGAACCTTGTGGTGTTTATGCCACGGCACGTGGCCGAAGTGTTTGTGGGCTGGTTTAACGGGCTCGCTATCGCCGACCTGCCGTGGCCGGGGGACAGCACACCGGTGGCGCTATACACCCGCCGCGAGGCGAGCCTCACGCCCGTGCAGAGCTGGTTCCGCTCGCTCGTGCACCACGCGGTGGCTGAGCATCCGCCGGCTTAGTCCGTGCGGATTGCGCGGGAGCGGTTCCAGCTCGCCTTCGCAGGTGTGAGCGGGGTGCGCACGTGGATTGCCCATGACGAATGTGGGTGGATCGCGAGGATCCCGCGTTCGTAACGCGTGTGCGCTTCCTCGCTCAGGTGGGGCAGCACGGCGTCCTTGTCCTCTTCATCTCCGGGACGGGGGCGCAGGGTCTTCCAGATGAGTTGGATCTCCGGTGCACCGGTGGGGATTCCATCGACGTCGAGAACCGCCTCATCCCACGACACGTGAAGACGGGGGTCGCGCTTGTACACCCAAGCTCGAGGCGCGCCGTCTTCAATGTTGACCTTGAGCACCCACGAATCGCGGGCGACGTCGCGAATGAGGACGGGTTGGAGGTCGTCCTCGGCCATGTCGGGGGACAACGGGATGAAGACGGTGTCGAGGAATTCGGTGGGGTCGTTGGTATCGGCGATGACGCGTTCCTCGGCGACCCAGGCGTCGAAGCCGTCTGGGAGGCTATCGATGAGGGCGGGGAGATCGGGGTGCACGACGCTGATATCGGTGTGCTGGCGGGGGCGGATCCCGCGGCCGAGCCAATGATCGAGCGCGACTCCGCCGGAAAGCCACCAGCGGATGGTGGCACCACGGAGGAGATCAGCGACGGCGCTGGGCTCGATTGCAATCCAGGGGCGCGAAGAATCGGTCATGTTCTTAAGGGTACCCGGCTCGCCGCGCTACACGGTCAGCGGCATCGTTTCGGCACCGGGTAGTGCCGCGAGGTCGCGGGAGTGGATCGCGATCTTGCTCCCGCGGATGCCTGAGCCGATGACGAGCCAGGTGTCTGCCGACGCGACGGCCTCATCAACGAGGATCGGCCAGTCCGAGGGCAGTCCGATTGGGGTGATGCCGCCGTACTCCATGCCCGATTCTGCGATCGCGGTATCCATGGGCGCAAAGGAGGCTTTGCGGGCGCCGAGGTACTTGCGGATGGCTCGGTTGACGTCGGCGCGATCGGTGGCGAGAACCATGACGGCGGCGAGCGTGGAACTTTCTCCCCGGCGGCCTTCGACGATGACGCAGTTGGCGGAGATGTCGAGGCCGACGTCGTACTCGGCGCAGAACGCGGCAGTGTCCGCGAAGTCGGGGTTGATTGGGGCGACGTAGGCGGCAAGGTCGCCGATCGCGGCGGCAACCGCGGGCGCGAGGAGTTCAGGATGCTTGGCTGCCGGCACCCAAGCAAGGGTGCCGGGCAGTGCTTCACCGGCAGGGGTAACCGAAGGGCTCATGGCTTCTTAGTTTAGCCCGTGGGTTGAATGTGTGGTTCCCTCAGGGCAGGTCGGTGCGGAACGGCCAGCCAGTGTAGGCCTCAGCGAGCCACGTGCGGCCTGCTTCCGATCCGACGACGCTGTGGAGTTCTCCGATTTGACGCATGTGGTCGAACTCATCAGCTGTGGGGGAGCGGTGCAGCATTGTGGTCATCCACCACGAGAAGTGCTGGGCCTTCCAGATCCGGTCGGAGGCAACTTTGCCGAACGCATCGAGACCGCGCTCATCGGATTCGCGCAGGAGTCGGCGCAGGGCCTCTGATAGGAGAATGACATCGGCAACCGCAAGGTTCATTCCCTTGGCGCCTGTCGGGGGTACGGTGTGTGCGGCGTCGCCGACGATGGCTGCGCGGCCGTGGCGCAGTTTGTAGGCAACGAAGCTGCGGAACGGGAGCACATCACGTTGGAAGATCGGGCCTTCCTTCAGGTCAACGCCCGGGACGCGGCGCTGCATGATCTCCCACAGCTGCTCTTCGGTGTAGGCGTTGGGATCGGTTGTTGGGTCGCACTGGAAGTACATGCGCTGGACCGTGTCGCTGCGCTGGCTCACGAGTGCGAAGCCGTCGGGGGAGTTGGAGTAGATGAGCTCGTGGGCGCTCTTGGGGGCTTCGGTGAGAATGCCGAACCACGCGAACGGGTATTCGTGGAAGTAGCCTGCGTGGCCCCTCGGCCCAGTTACCGCTTCCCGGACGACGCTGTGGGAGCCGTCGGCTCCGACGACGAAGTCCGCGGTGATCTCCAGCGGGGTGCCATCGGCGTTCGTTCCGAGGATCCGCGGCTTGGTTGTCTCGATGTCCTCAGCGTGGTCGATCTTGACCCCGAAACGGATGTCCTGGCCCGCATCGAGGCGCGAGGCGATGAGGTCGATGAGCGCTTCGTGCTGGGGGTAGAGCCACACGCTGCGGCCCGTGAGGGCGGGGAAATCGATGCGGTGGCCGACGCCCTCAAAGCGGAGCTCGATCCCATCGTGGCGTTCGCCGACCGTGTGAGCACGGTTGAAGTCCCCGAGTTCATCGAGGAGTTCGACAGTGCCGTGCTCGAGAATCCCGGCACGGATGGTGCCTTCGATCTCCTCCCGGGTGCGGGAGTCGACGATGATCGATTCGATGTCGTGCTTGGCGAGTAGGTGCGCGAGGACGAGGCCTGCGGGGCCCGCCCCAACGATGGCCACCTGCGTGGTTGCGGTGCTCATGAGTCTCCTTCGACGTCGCAAAATTTACCTTGGGGGAGATTGTAGGAGCTTTCAACTAATTTGAACTGAAATGTCCTATTCAATGGGACTGACTATGGGCTGATTGTTGGAGCGCGGCCTCGATCTTCTTGGCTGCTTGCTGTAGAGATTTGAGCGCGGGGGTTGGATCCGCCTCGCGAGGGAGGATGACCGATAGTGCCGCTTTCACGACACCGGCATCGCGGATCGGCACGGCGATTCCTGTGGATACGGCTTGCACCGTTCCGGGGGCGATGACATATCCCTGGGTGCGGATCGTGCGAAGCTCGCGCTCGAGGCGCGCCGGGTCGGTGATGGTCTCGGGTCCGACCTTGGCTAGGGGTCGGGCGAGGACGCGGTTGCGTATCTCGGGATTGGCGTAGGCGAGTAGAACGAGCCCGGAGGAGGACGCGTGGAGCGGGAGTCTCCCCGCGACGAGGGTGATGTTCGGCCCAGCCTCGTTGTGGGAGAGGCGTTCAAGGAACAGCGCCTCGTCTTGTTCGAGGACGGCGAGTTGGGTGTGCTCGCGGATGTGCGCCTGGATTTCTTCCATGTAGGGCAGGCCGGCTTGTCGAAGGCGCAGCACAGTCGACCCGCGCAGCGCGAGTTCCCATAGGCGAAGCCCGAGTTGTAGTTCGTTATCCTCGTTGCGATCGAGTAAGCCAGCTTCGGTGAGATCGTCGACGAGCCGGTAGGCCGTCGAGCGAGGCAGGCCGGCGGCGCGGCCAATTTCGCTGGGGGTCTGCGAGGTCTTCTCTTCGGAGAAGGTTTCGAGAATCCGCACGATCCTGCTAAGGACTGACTCTCCCGATGGTGAATTGGCCATATCTCCAGAATGGCAGAGGCGGCGGCTTTGTCGAGAGGAAGAGCTTTTCAGGCTCGGCAGGGGTGCTTGCGGCCCATTGTTATCCATCCGTGACTTGGTTGACGAATTCAACTATTTAATTTAGGCTTCAAAAACGAAGCAATATTCGCACAGCGCATTAGTGCGAAGGGTGGACTTAAAGGGGAGACACCCAGCGGGTCACGACGACCTGCCGGGAACTTCCCTACCAAAACATAAGAAGCCCGCCATGTGTTGTTCAATGATGAAAGACGGTGTGAAATGCGACGTTTAAAGATTGCGGCAGCGGGCTTTGCGGCACTAGCGCTGCTCGTTGGGTGCAGCAACGGAGGAACTCCGCAGCCCGACCCCACGACAGATGGGGCGACCACGCAGGAACCGGAGGCTGATGAGACCACGGGTGGCGACGAAGCTCCAGCAGACCTCGAAGAGATTACGGTCGGTGTTATGCCGATTGGTGATACGGCAGCGATCTGGCTCGGTGTGGCTGAAGGCTTCTTCGAAGAAGAGGGACTCGACGTCAACCTAGAGATCGCACAAGGTGGCGCGGCTATCGTGCCGGCGGTCATCAGCGGTGACTACCAGTTTGGTTTCTCCAACACGGTCTCGCTCTTCGTGGCTACGAAGCAGGGGCTTCCGCTGAAGATGCTGACTCCTGGTGCGGCAACCACGGGGGACACCTCCAACGACATCAGTGGTGTGCTGACTCTCCCGGACTCGGGCATCAAGACGGCCGCTGACCTCGCAGGTAAGACAGTCGCCGTCAACACTCTGAAGAACATCGGTGACGTAACGGTGAGCGAGGTTGTTGAGGCAGCCGGCGGGGACCCCGATGCTGTGAACTTCGTTGAGATGGGCTTCCCGGACATGCCGGCTGCTCTCTCCAGCGGTCAAGTTGACGCGATCTGGGTTCTCGAGCCCTTCCTAAGCATCGCCAAGGGCCAGGGCGCTGAAGTCGTAACCTACAACTTCGCCGAAACCGATCCAGACCTCCTCATCGCTGCCTACTTCGCAACGGAGGACTACATCAACGATAACCCTGGCACCGTTGATGCGTTCGTTCGAGCCATGACGAAGTCGCTTGAGTACTCTGACAACAACCCGGACGCCGTTCGTCACATCCTGTCGACCTACACCGAGATCGATGACACGATCCGTGAAAGCCTGGTCCTGCCCGCGTACCCAAGCACCTTCAACATCGAAGCCAACCAAAAGCTCGCCGACCTTGCTCTCAAGCACGGCCTGGTCGCTGATGCAGTTGATGTCACCGACATCATTCGATAGTTGACCCACAACCGAAGAGACATCCTGTAAATGGCTTTACCTGAGCTCACTCTCGCCAGCCCCCCGGCGCGTCGCACTCGCAAGCGGTCGGGCGCCGGGGGCAAGGCGCTCCTCGGAGCCGGGGGAGTGATAGCGTTCCTCCTCGTCCTAGAGTTGGTGCCCCGCACCGGCATCGTGGACAGGCGCTTCCTTCCCCCGTTCTCTGAGATATTTTCCGCACTCGTCTCCCGGATGCAGACCGAGGCGTTCTGGGTTGCTCTCAAAGACACCCTGATCACTTGGGCCGTCGGCCTGAGTATGGCGCTCGTTGCCGCGATCATCATTGGGATGATCGTCGGCTCGGTGCCGTTCCTGCGCAAGGCGACGTCATCCACGATTGAGTTTCTCCGGCCGATTCCATCGGTCGCACTCATCCCGCTCGCGGTGCTGATGTTCGGTAATGGGCGCCCTTCGACCCTGCTTCTGGTCGTGTATGCGACGTTCTGGCAAGTGCTGGTGCAGGTGCTGTACGGGGTTCAAGACGTCGATCCAGTCGCCCGCGATACTGCGCGCAGCTATCGTTTCCGTTTCCTTACCGAAGGGTGGCAGGTCGTGTGGCCAACCACCCTGCCGTATGCGATGACGGGATTCCGACTTGGTGCGAGCGTCGCGCTCATCCTCACGATCACTGGTGAGCTCATCATCGGTACCCCAGGGCTTGGCAAAGTCCTTGCCCTTGCGCAGCAGTCCGGCCAGGTTGCCTCGATGTATGCGCTGGTGTTCGTGACCGGGATGCTCGGCGTCATCGTCAACCTCGGTGCCCGGTTCGTGGAACGCAAGTTCCTCTACTGGCACCCCTCAATCCGGAGGGAGGCGGCAGCATGAGCGACCAGACGTTACCGAAGCCGAAACCGTTCTCCACTGGCGCGGGATCAATGATCAAGCGGATCGCCACCGTTATTGGCTTGCCGATCATTCTCATCGCCCTGTGGTGGGTGCTCTCGGTCGAAGCGGACTCCTTCTTCTTCCCGCCGCTGCCCGACATTCTGGGGGCTTTTGCGCCGACGTGGTTCGAAGGGCGGATTACCGAACACGTAATTCCGTCCGTGAGCCGCGTGCTCATGGGATACGGACTCGCGCTGATCATCGGGATCGTCCTCGGTGTCGCGATCGGTATGTCGAGAAGAATTCGTCACTTAAGCGAACCCGTGCTCGAATTCTTCCGCGCGATTCCACCGCCGGTGATGGTGCCTATCCTCATGCTGTTCCTCGGTATCGGCACCTCGATGAAGGTGTTCGTGATTGCCACGAGTGCCCTATGGCCCGTGCTCCTCAACACCGTCGAAGGCGTGCGTGCTGTTGACGAGGTTCTGCGAGACACGTCTCAGGTGTATCGCCTGCGGCCGCTGACCCAGTTGCGCACGCTTGTTCTGCGTGGCGCCTCACCGCAGATCCTGACCGGTGCCCGCCAGGCGCTGTCGATCGCCCTGATCCTCATGGTGATTTCTGAGATGTTTGCGGCCAACAATGGCCTCGGATTCTCAATCGTGCAGTTCCAGCGGTCGTTCGCCATGCCCGAGATGTGGACCGGGATCATCCTCCTTGGAGTCCTGGGCGTAATTCTTTCAATTTTGTTCAGACTGGCCGAGCAGAGAATCCTGAGATGGTACTTCGGTCTGCGCCGGTCCCAGATAGGGAGCTAGAGATGACTGAGTCGACAACCGAAACCCGGCCGATTCTCCATGTGGACCGCCTCCACAAGGTGTACGAAACCACCGGCGGAGGCACCGAAGCTATCCGCAACCTCACCTTCGACATTCAACCCGGAGAGATCGTCTGCATCGTCGGCCCCTCGGGAGCAGGCAAGACGACCCTCCTACGCTGCATCTCGGGGCTGCTTGAGGCCACGAGCGGCATTGTGGAGCTCGAAGGGGAACGCGTCACCGGCCCGCCCAAGGGCATGGCCGTCGTGTTCCAGGAATACGCCCGCTCGCTCTTTCCGTGGCTCACGGTGTCGCAAAACGTCGAGCTGCCGCTGAAGGAGAAGAAGGTTCCGAAGGCCGAGCGCGCTCGCCTTGTTGCGAACTCCCTTGAAGCGGTGGGGCTGGCCGATGTGCCTGACCTGTACCCGTGGCAGCTCTCTGGCGGTATGCAACAACGCGTCGCTATTGCCCGCGCCGTGGCCTACGAGCCGGCGGATCGTTTCCAGCGCCTGGGAACCGATCAGCGACTCCGATTCGTGATG
>CAYVDF010000056.1:1108-11337 GCA_964450475.1 uncultured Pseudactinotalea sp. | reverse complement strand
GTCGCGGGCGGAGATCCACAGGTAGTTCTCGGGCTTCACCTCACGCAGCCAAGCAGAGTTGGCGGTGCGGTAGGTGCCCTGGCTGCGGGACTTCCAGTTGGTGAATTGTAGTGGAAACTCGTCGGTCTTCTCGATGACGGTTCCATCAGACTTGGTGACGGGTCGGATCTTTGCAAGGCCGTCGAAAAACTCTCCGGTCATGCAGTCGGTCATCGCCGCCGTCGGGTTGTCGTAGAACTGGCACATGCCCTCGTAGCGGTACTTCAACCATTCGCCGTCGTAGCCATCCTTACGCTCGGGTGCCTGGCCGGTGAAGCGGCCACCACGGTTGAGCACGGTGACGACCTTCTTCCACTCTTCCGGCGTCACAGCGGACTTCCAGGCTTCGAGGTCAAAGGTGTCGCCAAGGGCCTTCTCGCGGGCGGCGATGAAGATCTCCTCTTCTTCGGCGCTCGCATCGGGCACGGGAACCTCGCCGTCGTATGCGACGTTTGCCGCCACCTTCAGCCAGTAATCCTCGCTGCGGTCAAACGACGTACCAGGCCCGAATGCACCCGGCCCAACACCTGGCAGACCCATCGCCTTGGCCATGTCGAGGAACGTTTCTTCGACCGTGCGCGGACCACGGAATGCCCGGGTCGTCGGCTGACCAAGCTGCGTGACGGCGTACTGCTGGGATGGGTAGACCCCTTCCTGGGTGAATTTCTCCAGGTAGGAAAGGTCAGGCAGCACGTAGTCGGCGTACATAGCCGAGTCACCAAGGGTGATGTCGAAGGAGACGACGAGCTCGATCCGATCAGTGTTCTTCAACTGCTCGGCAATGCGGTGCGCTCCTGGGGAGGAGTTCAGCGGCGAGTGCCGGTTGAGGAACAGCGCCTTGAGCGAATAGGGGTAGGCAGCCGCCGCCGAGGGGATGACCTCGTGGCAGGCGTTACCCGTAAACGGCACCCAGCGGCGACGCGCGGGGTAGCCCTCCTCCTTGAAGAAGGAGGTCGTTTCGTAGCGGGTTTTCTCACGCGTGACCGGGATTCCCCACGGGGCGTTGGCGTCCTTGACGGCGCCGAGCATGTACCGGCTACCCATGTGGGTGGCGTAGGTCTTCTGACCCGTGATGTGCCCGCCCTTCCAGTCGACGTTGCCGATGAGGAAGTTGAGGTAGCCGATCGCGCGGATCGCGTCGTAGCCGTTGGTGTGCATCGCGGGGCCGCGGTAGCTCATGATGCCGGCACGTTTGCCGTGCGAGGTGAGCTCGCGAGCAACCTCGATGACCTGCTCGACGGGGATGCCCGCCTCCTCGGCGTACTCCTCGACCGTCTTCTCCCGGGCGCGCTCAGCGAGCAGGGAGAACACCGACCGCAGGCGGCGGCCCTCGTGAACGATGTCGACCTCGAGGTCGGCAAGTTCAGAGACCTCGCGTGCCGCACGGATTTCTCCGTTGACGGCGACGATGCCTTCGAAGTCTGGTGGGGGTGCGCCCTCCTCGACTTCGGGTTCGGGCAGGAGTCCGAGCTCGAAGGCGGAGACCTTCGGGCGCTTCGGGTCGTCGACATCCACGAGGTGGGTTGCGTCAGACCACGTCGGCTCGCCGATTTCCGCGGCGGCTGCGGCGGAAGGTGCGCGCAGGTAGTTCTCGTCGTAGCGCTTCTCGTCGATGATCCACCGGATCATGCCGTAGGCGAGGTCGATGTCCTTGCCCGGCTGGACCGGTAGCCACTGGTCGGCTTTCTCCGCAGTCTTCGACATGCGCGGGTCGATCACGGCCATCTTCATTCCGCGGCGGCGAGCCACGGAGATGCGCGGCGCGAGCCACGTCGGGCCCTTTTGGGCAGTCAGTGGTTCGGTGCCCCACACAACGAGGTACTCGCAGTAGTCGATGTCGATGTACATGCGGCGGTGCTTCGTCTTGGGGAACATATGCACGTTCGACTGCACGCCCGTGACACCACACGTACCACCGTGGTTGAACTGGTTCACGGAGCCGAAGACCTGGTTCATGAACCGGCCACCGAGCAGTGGTTGGCGATCACCGGTGATGAGGGCCATGAGGTTCGACTTGGGGCCAAGTTCGGGGCGCGTTGGGTCGATGAGCTTATCGCCCCACGCTGCCTCGAATTCAGCCTGAGTCATCTCGCCGTCTTCGACCTTCTGCCAGTCCTCCATCACCGGCGCCTCGGGGGCGTACGCCCACCACTCGCGGATGCCTGGAGTACCAAGGTCGGAGCCGTCAAGAATCTCCTTAACAGCCTGCTCCCACGAAATCGAGACCCACTCACCCGATCCGCGCTCCCCCACGCGCTTGAGCGGAGAGGTGATGCGGCGGTTGTCGTGAACGATCTGCGGGCCAGCCTGGCCCTTGAGGCAGGCGATACCGCCCGAGCGGGACTTCGATTCCCGCGCCATGTCGCCAAGTCCGCGCACGGCGTCCTCAGGGTTCGTGTCATAGGGAATCGCCTGCAGCGGCTGCACCGTCAGAGGCGAGTACGGGTTACCCGCGATCTTGCGCACGAGCGAGGTCGCTTCGGTATCACCGGGGTCGGTGAGGCGAACCTTGATGGTGCAGAAGGTGTTGCACTGCATACACATCGAGTAGATGACGTCCTTAGCCGTGTAGGCGTCATCATCGTCTCCGGTGCCGTGTTCGACCTTCTGCTCATACCGGCCGGGGAATCCCTCGTGGAACATGACGCCGAGCGCGCCGGCACCGATCACTCCACCGGTTACGCCAAGCACTGTGCGGCGCTTCGGGCCCTTCGGGTCCTCGTCGGTTACTGGGGTGTCAACGTGCTGGTCGGTCATTGCACTGTTCCTTCCTGAGCGGCGGGCTCGATTTCATCTACCTCTGCGGCTGCGCGTTCATCCGGATCCGGTTCGTGGATCGGAAGGAACTCAGCAATGAGGGAGTAGGCGAGCACGCCTGCCGTGATGAAGAAAATACTCACGGCTACCTCGTTGAGGGTGGGCAGGTAGTCGTTGATGGGGTAGCCATCGATCACCGGGGGGATGAGCGGGGGCACCACGATGTTGAAGCGGACGGCGATAATGCCGATGACGGTCATCGCCGAGGCGATCACCACCGCGATGGGGTTGTTCTTGAGTTTGGAGATGACGATCGCAAACGGGATCACCATCCCAAGCAGGAGTTGGACGATCCAGAAGGTCCACCAGAAGGGTCCGCTCATCTGGATGGTCATCGTCACGAGCTCGGTGTGGTCCGACAGGAACGGGATGATGAACTCGTAGAACATCAGGCCGAGGTCAATGGCGAGCACTGCCGAAAGAACCGTGGCGAGGTTCCTAATTAGCTTCTTATCGACTGGGCGCCCGACCGCGCGAGACTGGACGTAGTAGACGATGGTGAGCAACGCCGTCCCGGAAACAACCGCCGAGATAACGAAGATGACGGGGAATAACCCACCGAACCACATGCCTCGTGCCTGAACGACGGCGAAGATCGTTCCGGTACCACCGTGGACGCCGAAGATGGCGAGGGGCAGGCCGATGATGCCGAGGATCTTCAGCCACTTGTGACCCTTGGGGATCGAGCGCATGATGCGGCGGTGGATGAGGATCGCGATCGCCAGTTCTGCGATGAGCAGAGTGATGTACATGAGGTAGAAGCGGACTTCCCACGACAGGGGGCTGGTCCAGTGGAAGTAGAACAGGGTGGTGAGCGCGCGATCCCAGCGGCCAAGGTCAAAGCCGATGAAGACGAGGGCAACGCCCATCGAGACGATCGCGCTGGCGAGGGCCGCGCGGCCGATGCGCTCGAACTGTTCCATGCCGAACACGTACACCAGGGATGACAGGATGAACGCACCCGCGGACAGCCCGACGAAGAAGATGTAGAACGCCACCCACGCGCCCCACGGCATCTGGCTCGTCAGATCAGTGACCGACAGGCCGTTGATCAGACGCGAAAGCGCCGGGTAGGCGGTGACTGCGAGGATGAGCAGCAGGGAGGAGTACCACATGATCTTGCGGCGGTTGATAACCGAGCGCGGGATCGTGGAATCGGCATAGGCGATGTCTGAACGGCGCTTGTGGTCGGCGACGATGCGCTGCCACAGTGACGCCTTCTTGCCTGTGTGCTCTTGGGCCTTTACTTCGGTAGTCATGACGCGCTCATCTCAGGTAATACACACGTGGGGCGGTGCCGAACTCTTCCTTCAAGCGGAAGGCACGAGGGTCGGCAGCGAGCTTGGCAA
Source organism: uncultured Pseudactinotalea sp. (assembly GCA_964450475.1). Classification (GTDB taxonomy): domain Bacteria; phylum Actinomycetota; class Actinomycetes; order Actinomycetales; family Beutenbergiaceae; genus HY158. Next base: position 7,132 of record CAYVDF010000056.1, on the reverse strand, counting down.
CGATCGAGTTCGGGTCGTTGAGGTCACCGAAGTAGCGCGCATCGCCGATGCAGGTTTCACAGCATGCCGGCTCTTCGCCGCGCTCCAAGCGGTGCGTACAGAAGGTGCACTTGCGAACAGTGCCGATCGGCGACTTGAAGATCCCGCCGCGCTTGCCCTGGGGCACGCCCCATTCTGGAGCGGTGACCTCGTCGGCTCCTTGCATTTCCTCTTCATAGGAGGTGCCGAAGTCGAACGAGCGGGCGCCGTATGGGCACGCGGTGATGCAGTAACGGCAACCGATGCAACGATCGGCGTCGATGACGACGGTGCCATCCTTGGCCTTGTACGTTGCGTTGACGGGGCACACCGATACGCACGGCGGCGCGTCACACTGCATGCAGGGGCGCGGCACGTTCGTGCGCTTGACGTTGGGGAACTCCCCGGTTTCTTCTTCGAAAACAACGTTGTACGAGACTCCCGGGGGCGTGCGGTTCTCGACCTTGCACGCGACCGTACACGAGTCACAACCGACGCACTTTTGCAGGTCGATAACCATCGCCCACTGCGGCTGGTAGCCATCGTCGCCAGGAACGAGGACTTCTGAACTCTGTGACGGCGGGCGTCGACCTAATGTGAGAGGGACTTTCGCCATGCGAATCTCCTAAGACGACAACACTTTCCTGGGTACTTATCCAAGTTAACCCGCGTGTTTTCGCCAATTTAGGCCTTACGTCCCAATGAATATAGTCATGTTACAGTCGCCAAATTCTGACCTGCACAAACACTGCGAACGCCCGCTCGCTTGCGCGCAGTAAGAGGTATTTCACCGGCGTGCGGAGCCGGGCTCAGGAGAAGGTCAGTGGGGCGCTGCCGCGGAAAACTGTCGATTCGAAGTCGCGGCCAGATTCGATCGTCAGCACCGAGACGGTGAAGCGGGCACACATTCGGCCGAATGGGTGGCCGGCGGCCTCATCAAGGTCGTGAGCCCACTCCGGGATGACCGGCGTGAGGCGTTCATCGATGATCTTCGCCTGTTCCATACGCAGAGCCTTCGCGTCATCACCCCGTTCCTCGGCCCACGCTGTGGCTTCCTCGCGGCAACTCGCGGCGAGCTCGGCGGCCGTTTCTAACAGCAAGGCATGGCCACCTGCAAACGGAGCACCCTCACCGAAGAGCTCGTCAAACTTCTTGCGCATGTCCGCGCGGTCAGCCTCGACGTCGATTCGTTTGGACCGGCGCCCAATGAGCCCGAGAAGCATCTCGGTATCGAGGAAACGCCCGGCGTCATCGCCAAGCCACTCGATCGATTCTTGGAGGTGGTATTCGAGATCGCCGGAGCGAATGAGGTCGACGCGCTCGTTCGTTGGTTCGCCGAGCACCTCAGCGAGCACGTCCCACATTTTCGCCCGCGACCGGCAGATCCACGCAACCCCGCGAGCCGTGTTGGAGTCGAGTTCGACTTGCTCGGCAGCCGGCTCGGTCAGGGGTGGTTCGACGGGGCGTTCGTTCATGGTGTCCACCTAATCAGATAAATCGTCATGCGGCAGAGGCCGAGAGTCCTAGGCGCGCCCGATGGGGTAGCGGGTACGGATCACGGGCAACGTATCGCCCGGTTGGATGGTGGTGATCTCCGGCGCCACCACGGCGAGGCCCTCGGCGAGCGCGAGCGAGCGCACTCGGTGGGACGCGACCCCGCCGCCGATGACGGGGGCGACCTGTTTTGTGCCGCCTGGCCCGGTTTCGATGCGCACGGGCACGAACTGGCGCATGCCCTCGCGTGCGCTCCACCCCTGGGTCACGACCATCTCTACGGGCGGGGGAATCGGGAGATGGCCGAGCGCGGCCAGGATTGGGCGCACGATCGCGTGCATGCTCACGTGCACCGCGCCCGGGTTGCCCGGCAGCGCACACACGGGCACGCCATCGATCACGCCGAACCCTTGCGGCTTAGCCGGTTGGATCCCGACGGCAGAAAATTTTACGCCGCGAGCGGTGAGCACGTGGCGAGCCACGTCGTGGGCGCCGACCGAGGCACCCCCCGTAGTCAGAAGCAGGTCGACATCGGGAAGAAGGTCGCTGACGACGGCATCGAATTCCGCATCGTCATCGCTGCTCGTGCGCCCGTGCGTGACGCGCCCGCCGAAGGATTCGACCGCTTGGGCGATGAGGAGGGAGTTGGAGTCAAGGATCTGCCCCGGTTTGGGATCGCGGGTAACGACCTCATCCCCCGTGATGATGAGCCCAACACTGACCTCCGGCCACACACGCAGGCGCCCAACGCCAACGCCCGCGAGCGCGGCGAGGCCTGCACCATCGAGGCGGGTACCGGCGGGAAACAATTCCTCACCTTCGGCCACATCCGCGCCGCGGATGCGCACGTTCTTGTTCGCGGGCCAATCGCCCGGCACCCGCACGGTGGCAGGCAGGTCGGCGCGGGTGTTCGGGTGGTCGGTGAACTCCACCGGCACAACGGTATCGACGCCCTCGGGAACGGGAGCCCCGGTCATGATCCGCACGGCGGTGCCGGGGACCCATTCGCCATGCGTGCCGGCGGCGATATCTCCGCTCACGGGCAGCACCGCTTCGCCCGAACCGGGCAGGTCGGCCGTGCTCAGGGCGAAGCCGTCCATCGCAGAGTTCGTGAACGCGGGCGCGGGCAGCGCCGCAAGAACTGGGACAGCAGTGAAGCGACCCCCGGCCCATTCCAGCGGTACCTCCACCGCCGCGAGCGGGACAATTTGTGCGAGCGCCGCAGCGAGGAACTCCTCAAACGGAACGTGACCGCCGCGGGCACTAACCGACGTCATAAATATTATTCTGCCGGAAGAGTCTGCAGGATTTCGTTCTCGTATTTCGTCAGCAGTTCGGCTGCGTCGCCACCCTCAGTAGCGAGGGCTGCGCCGAGCGCGATGCCCATGATATAAGAGCCAACGGGCGCCATGGGGCGATCGTAGCGATGGGCGATGTGGCGGGTGAGGTCGTGCACGAGCGGTACGTCAACGAGGGCGGGATCTACCCCGAGGCGGGCACACACATCGTTGATCCAGGGGGTCCACTTATCGGAGGTCAAGTCGGTTCTTCCTTCTACTGGAGCTGCTGCCATGCGTCGAATTCCTCCCACGTGTCGATGTCTTTCGTGCTCGTGGGAGAGACAACGATATTCCCCCACTCTAGTTCGGAGTAAAGACGGCGCATCGAGCAATTGGTCACGCCGCCCTCCCCTTGTGCCGTGATAGCCTCGCGTAATTTCTCCGCGCGGTGGATCGAAATGAGCCATTCCGTGCGGCCGTCGGAGGAGGCGGAAATCGCATCAATCTGCGGCTCCGCCTCACGCGCCGCGTTCAGAAGTGCCGGCACGGCGCCGGCGACTCCGGGTAGGTCGCACGCGAGGGTTAACACCCAGTCGGCGCTCGAAACCAATTCCATTCCCGCAGCAACCCCTGCGGCCGGGCCCGTGCCTGGCGGGTCTTCACGGGTGATGAGCACCCCCTCTGGCACGCGCAGATCCTCATACCCGACGACGACGCGCGGGTCGCATTCAGCGACCGCCTCGAGTACCCGATCGAGCAGGCGCTCGCCGCCTACCTCCAGATCGGCTTTACGCACGCCCCCGAGGCGGGAGCCCTGCCCACCGGCGAGGACGATCGCCGCGATGCGCATGTTAGAAGTCGACCTTCTCCCAGCCGCGGCGATCGGCCTTCGCCACACCCTTGGAGCGGTACACGATGTAGGGGCGCGTGAGGTATCCCAGGGGCACAGAGAACACGTGCACGAGGCGCGTGAACGGCCAGATCGCGAAGATCGCGAGCGCGGAGAGCACGTGGAGTTGGAAGAAGATCGGCGCGTTCGTCATCATCGAGGGGTCGATCTGCAGGGTCCAGAACTGGCGGAACCAGATGGAGACGCCCTCGCGATAGTCGTACGTGCCAACGGCAGTATGCACGACGGTGGCGAGCACCCCGAACGCGATGACGAGCGCGAGCAGCAGGTACATGGCCTTATCCATGACCGTGGTGGCGCCAAAGACGCGACGGTTGGAACGCCGTCGATAAATCAACAGGAACAACCCGCCCACCGCGGCCACCGCGGCCGCCAGCCCAATCGTGATGGCCATGAGGTGGTACATGTGGTCGGAGATGCCGATCGCGCGGGTCCACGATTTGGGGATCCCGAGGCCGATCGCGTGGCCGAAAAAGATGCCGATGATGCCGTAGTGGAACATGGGCGAGCCGATACGCAGGAGCTTCGATTCATAGATTTGGCTGGAGCGGGTGGTCCAACCAAATTGGTCTTCGCGCCAGCGCCAGATATGCCCGCCGATGAACAGCGCGAGCGAGACGTACGGGATGACGACCCACAGCAGCATTTCACCTGTCGTGTGGTTCATGGCAGGTTCCTTTCGAGGGTGATCGGTTGCGGGCCTTTGGCTTCGGTGCCGCAGAAACTCGGGCCAGGGCGGGAGGCGGGGTAGATCTGATCGAAGTGGTCGCCGTAGCCGTCGAGGCCGACCATTTCTTCTTCAGGGCCGTACGCCGCGAGTTCGACCATGCGGTTGCGTTCATCATCTGTCATCGGCGGGAGCGTGTTGATGACGGCGTCGAGGGCGCCTTGCCATGGTGAGCCGATGCTTTGTAGGTGGGCGCGTAGGAGTTCAACGCCGGCGCGGTTTTGCGTGAGGATCTTCATTCCCGCTTCCACCGATGTGCTCGCGGAGAATTCCAGTACGAGGGCGAGGTGGTCGGGAAGTTCATCATCGGCGACGACGAGGCCGGCGCGGCGGTAAGCATCCTTGATTCGCACGAGCGCCATCCCGCGGCGGCGGGTGTCGCCGTTGGAGAAGTACGTCAGGTACAGGCAGCCTTTGCGGCGGGTATCGAAGGTGTCGACGTACTGCTCACGCAGCGAAATCGGGTCGGCGCTCAGGGCTTCGACAGTGTCGAGGAGGCCGTGGGCGAGACGCGGGTCGAGTCCGGAGGCGAGTTCGGCGATGGTTGGGAGTTTTTCGATGAGCTCATCGCTTGGGTAGGTGATGAGCCACGACGCGCACGCGTGCGCCGCGCGGATGTCGCCCACGTCGAGCGCGACGTTTCTGCGGCGGTCGAAGAGGCGATCCAGAAGGGTCGTCATTCTTGGACCCCCAGCCGGGGTGGGAACATGCCCTGCGGGCGGTCCCCGGACCACGAGAACAGTGTCGTCTTGCCACCCGTCTTGCCCGACAGGCCAAGGGGCTGATCGCTCATCGCCTCGAGCATGCCGGGGCCGCCTTCGCCATTGAGCGGACAATCCGTGCCGATCGACTCCAAGTCGTGGGCCTGCTCGGCGTGGGCCTGGGGGATGACGTAGCGTTCGTCGTACTTGGCGATCGCGAGGAGGCGGTACATCTTCTGCATCTCCTCACCCGTGAGCCCAACGGCGTTGGCGATGCCCTCCTTCGGATCGTTCCCGAGGTTGATGTCGCGCATGTACGAGCGCATCGCGGCGAGCCGGTAGAGCACCCGCTCGACCGTGGGCACGTGCCCGGCGGAGAAGAGATTCGCGAGGTACTCCACTGGGATGCGCAGCGCGTCGATGGCCGCGAAGAGGTTTTCTGCATCCTCGGCGTCGTACCCGGTTTCCTGCACCACGTCGACAACGGGCGACAGCGGCGGGATGTACCACACCATCGGCATGGTGCGGTACTCCGGGTGCAGGGGCAGAGCCACGCCGTAGGTGTGGATGAGCGCGTAGATCGGCGACTTCTGCGCCGCGAGAATCCAGTCGTAGGGGATGCCTGCGCGGTCGGCGGCCTCCAGGACCTCTGGATCGTTCGGGTCGAGAATAATATTTTTTTGCGCCTCATACAGATCGTGTTCGTTAGGCGTGGATGCCGCTTCGGTGACCCGATCGGCGTCATAAAGAACGAGGCCGATGTATCGCAGGCGACCGACGCACGTTTCGGCGCACACGGTCGGCTCACCCTGCTCGATGCGCGGGTAACAGAACGTACACTTCTCGGCCTTGCCCGTGCGGTGGTTAAAGAACACCTTCTTGTACGGGCACCCA
>CAYVDF010000056.1:0-1098 GCA_964450475.1 uncultured Pseudactinotalea sp. | reverse complement strand
CACCCAGAAATGCACATGCGCCAACCGCGGCACTTGTCCTGGTCGACGAGCACGATGCCGTCTTCGGAGCGCTTGTAGATCGCGCCGGAGGGGCAGGAGGCAACGCATGTGGGGTTGAGGCAGTGTTCGCAGATGCGGGGCAGATAGAACATGAAGGTGTCCTCGAATTCGAGTTTCACCTTGTCTTCGATGCCCTTGATCATCGGGTCTTTGTCTTTGTTGGCGTACGTGCCGCCAAGGTCGTCATCCCAGTTACCCGACCATTCGATGTTCATCCGGTCGCCGGTCAGCAGGGATTTCGGAGGGGCGGAGATGATGTGCTCCTGGGCCGGGGATTGCAGCAGCTTGTCGTACTCGTACGTCCACGGCTCGTAGTAGTCCTCGATACCTGGCAGGCGTGGGTTGGCAAAGAGGCTGAGCAGCTTGTGGATGCGGCCCCCGCCCTTGAGGCGCAGTTTGCCGTTGGAGCCGAGCTCCCAGCCGCCGCGCCACTTTTCTTGATCCTGGTACCCACGCGGGTAGCCCTGACCGGGGCGGGTTTCGACGTTGTTGAACCACACGTACTCGGTGCCGGCGCGGTTGGTCCACGCCTGCTTGCAGGTGACGGAGCACGTGTGACATCCGATGCACTTATCGAGGTTCATCACCATAGCCATTTGGGCCATTACACGCATTTGCTTGTACTCCTATTCGTACCGGACGGGGGCCCGGCGCTTGCGGATAACCGTGACTTCGTCACGTTGGTTACCCGTCGGCCCGTAGTAGTTGAACGCGAACGCCAATTGCGCATACCCGCCAATGAGGTGCGAGGGTTTGAGCATGATTCGGGTGAGCGAATTGTGGATCCCACCGCGCTGGCCTGAGGTTTCCGAGATCGGGGTGCCAACGGTGCGGTCTTGGGCGTGGTGCATGAACGCCGTGCCCTTGGGCATCCGGTGGGAGACCACTGCTCTGGCGGCGACGACACCGTTGCGGTTGACCGATTCGATCCAGTCGTTATCTTCGATCCCTGCCGCTTCGGCATCCTCGACGCTCATCCAGATGGTTTGCCCACCACGGGAGAGGTTCATCATGAAGAAGTTCTCCATGTACATCGAG
>CAYVDF010000055.1:606-11375 GCA_964450475.1 uncultured Pseudactinotalea sp. | reverse complement strand
AGATCATCCTCAACATCAAGAACATCGTCGTCTCCTCGGAGAACGACGAGCCCGTCGTGATGTACCTGCGCAAAGCTGGCCCCGGCGTCGTCACCGCTGGTGACATCACCCCGCCCGCTGGCGTCGAGGTACACAACCCGGACCTGCACATCGCCACGATCAACGGCAAGGGCAAACTCGAGGTAGAACTCACCGTCGAGCGCGGCCGTGGTTACGTATCGGCAGTTCAGAACAAGGACGTCGAGGCAGAGATCGGCCGCATCCCCGTGGACTCGATCTACTCGCCGGTTCTTAAAGTTACGTACAAGGTCGAAGCGACCCGTGTGGAACAGCGCACCGACTTCGACAAGCTGATCGTCGACGTCGAAACGAAGAAGTCGATGGAACCCCGCGACGCGCTCGCGTCCGCTGGGAAGACTCTCGTTGAACTGTTTGGTCTCGCGCGTGAACTCAACGTCGAGGCTGAAGGTATCGAGATTGGCCCCTCGCCCACGGATCAGGCGCTCGCGGAAGATCTCGCGATGCCGATTGAGCAGCTCGAGCTCTCGATCCGGTCGTACAACTGCCTCAAGCGTGAGGGCATCCACGTTGTGGGTGAACTCGTTGCGCGCACCGAGGCAGACCTGCTCGACATCCGTAACTTAGGGGCGAAGTCCATCGCGGAGGTGAAGGAAAAGCTTGACGAGCTCGGTCTCGAACTCAAGGATCCTTCCGCTGACTTCGACTCATCCTTCGCCGGCTACGACGGCGACTTCGACGTTTACAACTAGACCGCACCGCGGTCCGATCCAATATCTGGAGTAACCCATGCCTACGCCCACGAAGGGTCCCCGCCTCGGAGGAGGTGCGGCTCACCAGCGCGCCATCCTGTCTAACCTCGCCGTTTCGCTCTTTGAGCACGGCCAGGTCCGCACCACCGAGTCGCGTGCCAAGCGGCTGCGCCCCCTGGCCGAACGCCTGATCACCAAGGCCAAGCGCGGCGACCTCGCCGCTCGTCGCCAGGTTCAGTCGGCTCTGCCCGCCTCAGCCAGCAGCCAGGACATCATCCACAAGCTCTTCACCGAGATTGCCCCGATGATGGCCGAGCGCCCCGGTGGCTACACGCGCATCATCAAGCTTGAGAACCGCCAGGGCGACAACGCCCCAATGGCGCTCATCGAGCTCGTGACCGAGCCGTACAGCCCCAAGGTTGCGACCGTGAAGGAAGCCGAAGCGGCAACCAAGCGCGCCGTCAAGGAAGCTGAAGCTGCCGAAGAGGTCGTCGAGGACGACGCAACCGAGGACGCATCTGAGGACGTTGCCGAGGACGCTGTTGAAGCCGACGGCGCCGACGAGCCAGCCGAGGAAGAAGCCACCGACGAGGCTGACGCTGAAGAAGAAGCTACCGAAGAGAAGTAACGTCACTTCGGTGAACTGATTGCCGTCAAACATCACGGCGATTAGTCATCAAAGGCCCGCTAGGGAGGCAACCTCTCCCAGCGGGTCTTTGTCATTTGCGCTATACGATGGTGCCAAGCGTCCGTGCGCGGCGTGCCACGGGCGATGCCCCCAGCGATTGGATTGCCGCCATGCCCGCCTTCACCGTGCCGCACACTGAGGCCCGCCCGCCATTTGTTCTCGCCATCGACGTCGGTTCTGGTGGCACCCGCCTCGGCATCTATGACGCTAGCGGCCGGGAGGTCGGGGAGCGCCGCACAAAACTCACGCACAGTCTCACCTCGGGCGCCGATGGTAGTTCGATTATTGACGCCGATCTCGTCGCCAACGAAGTCCGCCGCGGTATTGCCCATCTCGCCCAGCGTCTTCCCGGGCCGATCTCTGCCATCGGTATCGATACCTTCGCCTCCTCGCTTGTACCGGTGGATGACGGCGGTGAAGCGCTCGGCCCGTGCATCACGTACGCCGATACCCGCTCGGGCCCGCAAGTCAATCAGCTCGGTGACGGGATCGACCGCGCACGCCTCCATGATGTGACTGGGGCTAGGCTCCACTCCTCCTACATGGCGCCGCGGATCCTGTGGATGCAGCAGGAGCAAAAAGAAATTTTTTCCCGCACCCGCCACCTCATGGCACTAGGCGAGTACATCGCCCACAAGCTGCTCGGCACCGCCGCCCTTGGAACGGCCGCCGCCGCATGGGGTGGAATGCTGGAGCGGCGCACCGGCGAATACAGCCAGGTGCTGCTCGACGCCGTGGGGATCGACGCCGACCTGCTCGGCCGCCCGCGCGACCCCTCCGACACCATTCCCCTCGCGGGGACCCCGCTGGCAGAGGAATTCCCCGCGCTCGCAGATGCGGTGTGGGTGCCAGTGGTGGGCGATGGACTCAGCGCCAATATCGGTATCGGGGCACTCGGACAAGAAACCTGGGGAATCTCCACGGCCACATCCGGGGCGATACGCCAGCTGCTGCGCCGACCCGTCGACTCACTGCCATCAGGCCTGTGGGCATATCGGGTCGATGCCGAGCGCACGCTGCTCGGCTCGGCGATGAGCGACGCGGGACGCGTGCTGAGCTACGCGGCCGACACGTTCAACCTAGCGAACCCTGTGACCGACACCGATCCGGCGCTCCTCGAAGCACCCCCGAGTACTTCGACCCCGCTCGTTGTGCCGTTCCTATCGGGGGAGCGGGGCACAAAGTGGCGCGATCACATTCGAGCCGCGGTCTCCGGCGTCAGCGCCGCGACCACCCCAGAAGATTTGCTCCGCGGCTCTCTCGAAGGCGTCGCACTGTCGTACGCGCGGATCGCGAAACAGATGATCGAGGCCGGCGGCACCCCGGAACACATTGTGCTCTCCGGGGGCATGACCTCGACGGTGCCCGCGTGGCTGCACATCCTCGCGGACGCGCTCGGTCTACCCATTGAGCACGTCGCGATTTCCCGCTCGACGATGCGTGGCACCGCCCTGCTCGCACTCGAGCAGCTCGGCGAAACCGACTACGCCAAGGTTCCTGTGCTTGGGAGCATCGAACCGCGGCCTGAGCACGCGGACTACTACGCCGAGCGCCTTGAACGATTTGAGGCGCTTGCCGACCACGTCGCGTAGGTAACCTGGGGCGGCGCCGTCGGACTGCCAGTCCAAACCTCGGGATCGCACGACCTCTTCGGCCTATAATCCAGCTCACATGCGGAGGAAGAAAATATTTCTTGTCGCGGAGCCAGCTCTGAGTGGGGTAAGTCGACGCTCCCGAAAATTGCTGGGGGCTGCTCGTCCCGAATGCCGACAGCGGCGCGCGACACCGATACGGCCCAGCAGATTGATGAAACGCTCAGGGGCATCGCGGAGAGTGGTGTCGCCGTTCTCCTTGCCAGCCATGACGACGACACGGGCCACAGCTCCTACAGTGGAACTAATCGACCGGCCACACGTGAACAACAACCTTGCCCGAGGCCTGCGAATCACGCGCAAGTTCTAGCGCACCGACAACGGAGTCCGCGTCGGTCGCAACGACGTCGTGGGTGATGATCGACTCCAGCTCGGGGTGGGCGTCGAGGAAGGCGATCGCGTCGTCGACCTCGGTGTTGAAGCGGAACGAGCCGACCACGGTGAGTTCCTTCGTGCCGATCGGCGCGAGAATGACTGGCACCGGTTGGGCGGGCATCATCCCCACGAGCACGACCGTTGCTTCGGGGCGTGCGGCCGCGAACGCGACCGTGACTGATGCGGGCACCCCGGTGCACTCAAACACGATGTCGTAACCGCCGGGCACCTCTTGGGTGCTGACGTCGTACACCTCATCAGCACCCGCCCCGCGGGCGCGATCGAGCGGGCCCACGAGCACATCGGTCGCGGCGATCGACGCCGCTCCGAGTGCGCGGGCTGCGGCGATCGTCAGCAGGCCGATCGGCCCAGCACCGGCAACAAGAATATTTTTTCCTTCGACCCCGCCGGCCTTATTGATCGCGTGGAGCGCGACGCCGAGTGGCTCGGCGAGAGCGGCCCGGCGCAGCGGTAACGACTCGGGGAGGGCGCGGAGCATGTCTGCTTCGACGACGATATACTCGGCCAACGCCCCCTGGGTGTGCGGCATTGTCGCAGCAGAGCCGAGGTACGACCCGCCGGGCCACAGGTGGCGAGCATCGGGGTAGGCCTCCTGCGGGGGACCGAACCGCGCGGGGTGGAGGGTCACCGGCGTGCCAGGTGCCCACTCGCCGGCAGGGTCGAGGTCGACCCGCCCAGACATTTCATGGCCAGGGATGAGCGGCTCGCGCACGATATTCGCCCCGTTGGCGCCCTCGTAGTAGTAGTGAAGGTCGCTGCCGCACAGCCCGACGTAATCCACGCGCACACGCACCTGCCCGCGCGTTGGTTCTGGTAGCTGGCTCTCACGCACGGAGAGTCGTTCTTTTTCGGTGATGTACGCAGCACGCATGGTGACTCCTAAACGACAGCGGTCATTCCGCCGTCAACAAAAATGTTTTGACCCGACACGAACGAGGAAGCATCGGAGGCGAGGAACAGTAGCGCGCCGGCGAGTTCTTCGACTCCGCCCCAGCGGGCGGCAGGCGTGCGTTGTTCGACCCACGCGGTGAACTGGGCGTCGGAGGTTAGCGCGGTGTTCATCTCAGTGGCGAAGTACCCCGGGGAGATCGCGTTGACCTGGATGTTGTGGCGCGCGAGGTCGGCCGCCATGCCGCGGGTGAGTTGGGCGAGCCCGCCCTTGCTCGCTGAGTACGGCGCGATGGTTTGGCGCGCGAGCAGTGACTGCACCGAGGCGATGTTGATGATCTTGCCCGAGCCGCGCTCGACCATCCTGGGCAGTAGTGGGCGCGACACGTAGAACACCGACGAAAGGTTCGCGGCGATGACGTCAGTCCAGTCGTCGTAGGCGAACTCCTGGATGGGTGCGCGGCGCTGGATCCCGGCGTTGTTGACGAGGATGTCGGGGGTGCCGTGCTCGGCGGCGAGCGCCTCGACCGCGGCCTGGGTTGCGTCCGCGTCGGTGACGTCGAAGGTCACGACGTCGCGGACGGTGCCTCCCGCATCGGTAATGCTGGCGCGACCGGCCTCGAGCGCGGCTGCATCGCGCCCATGGAGGATGACTTCGGCACCGGCGCGGGCGAGGGTTGAGGCGAATTCGAGGCCGAGCCCCTTGGAGGAGCCTGTGACGAACGCGAGGCGCCCCGAGATGTCGAACAGGTCGCGAGGATTGCGCGAGCCAAGTGAGTCAGACATGTGTGCTCCTTAGAACGCCGAGGCGAGCGCGTAGACGACGAGCACGATGCCGAAGGCGAACACGGACTCGATCGTTTGCTGGACTGTCCAGGTCTTCAGCGTCGTCTTGACGTCCATGCCCATGAGGCGGCCAACGAGCCAGAAGCCGGAGTCGTTGACGTGGCCTGCGAATACCGACCCAGCGGCTGTGGCGAGGGTGATCGCGACGATCTGGAGCTCGTTGAAGCCCCCGGCGGCGACAGCAGGCGCGGCGAGGCCGGCCGCCGTCACTAAAGCAACGGTGGCAGAACCTTGGGCGAGGCGCATGATCACGGCGATGAGATACGCAGCGACGATGACGGGCAGGCCGAGGTCGGAGAGCGTATCGGCGAGGGCATCGCCGATGCCGGTCGAGCGGAGCACGCCGCCGAACATTCCACCGGCACCGGTGATGAGCACGACCGAGGCGATGGGCCCGAGGGCGGAGTCGAGGACCTTCTCTAGAACGCTGCCCTCTTCGCCGCGGAGGTTGCCGAGCACGATCGTTGCGACGATCACGGAGATGAGCAGGGCGATGGGGGAGTTACCGATGAAGATGAGGGCCTGGATAACGGGGGAGGTGGGGTCAACGTAGCCGGCCGAGCCGAGCGTGGTGAGCCCGGTGTTGAGGAAGATCAGGGCCATCGGCAGCAGGAGTAGGCCGATCACCGTGGAGACCTTGGGCGGGTTCTTCGGGAGGTCTTCTTCAACCTCACCGAAGAGGGTCGGTACGTCGATGTGGACCGTGCGGGCGACGTATTTACCCCAGAGGTAACCAGATACGTACCAGACCGGAAAGACGATGATGAGACCAACGAGGAGGATGAGCCCGATGTTCGCGTTAAAGAACTCGGCCGCGGCGACGGGGCCGGGGTGAGGCGGGAGGAACACGTGCATCACCGAGAACGCAGCCGCGGCGGGCAGACCGAAGAGGAGCACGTTGTGCTTTGCCACACGGCGGGCGATCGCAAAGACGATCGGAAGCATGACGATCAGCCCGGCGTCGAAGAACATCGGGAAACCGAGGACGAGCGAGGCGAGGCCGAGCGCGAACGGTGCCCGTTTCTCGCCGAATGCCTCAACGAACCGCTCGGCGAGAGCCTGGGCGCCGCCGGAGTATTCGATGATCCGCCCCAGCATCGCACCTAAACCAACGAGCAGCGCGACTGAGGCGAGCGTGCTCCCGAACCCGCCCAGCATGACGCTCAGAACCGAGGATGTGGGGATCCCCGCGGCGACCGCCGTTGCGAGGGAGACGATGATCAGCGTGAGAAACGCATGAACTTTAAATCTGATGATGAGAACGAGAATCAGCGCAATTGCAGCCGCCGCAATGAGCAGCAGCGGCGTCGCGCCGAGAGTTTGTGTCCAATCCTCCATGGTGGCCTCCAACGGCGAGTGTGGTTTGTCCGAAGACTAGCACCGGCGCTATAGGCGCTTTCAAGGGCGCCGCGCATAAGCGATCGCCTAGGTGGTGCTAGGCCGGCTCCCACCGCGGCAGGTCCCACGCGCGTACCCCGCCAACGATGCCGGCGGAGTTCGGCACGATCACGACGTCGTCACTCATCTTCGCCACCGTCGTTGGGTGCATACGCCGGGAGTTACCGCCGCCAATGTAGAGGCGATCCCACAGGTACACGGGCCGCAGGTGATCGATGACGGCGCGCACTCGCCTCGACCAATGAGCGTCGCCGAGGCGGATGCGTTCGTGCTCGCCGAGGTACTCGTCGTAGGTCAGGCCCCAGCGGATCGGTGCTCGAGAGATCTCTTGGTGCGGGGCGAGCCGCCCGCCGTCAAATAACGCGTTGCCAAGGCCAGTGCCGAGGGTGAGGATGAGTTCGAGGCCGGAGCCGATGATGACGCCCGCGCCGTGAACCTCGGCGTCGTTGAGCACGATGACGGGTTTGTCGAGTTCGGCGGCGAGGCGTCGGCGCATGTCGAAGCCCGACCACTGGTGCACGAGTTTGCTGACAGGTTTTGTGCGGGGGCCGGAGCGGGTGACGTAGTGCGGGGTGGAGATGACCACTCCGTGGCGGATCATCCCGGGCATGCCGACGGTGACCCGGTCGGCTACGGGGAGTTTGGCGGCGAGCCCCGCGATGATCTCGATAAGGAACTCTGGAGGGAGCGGGTAGGGCGTGGGCGTGCGCTCGACCGGGGCGATCATCGTGCCCGCGGCATCGAGGGCCGAGGCTTTGATACCGCCGCCGCCACAATCGATCGACAGGGTAATAGGTGCTCCCATAGTCACACTAGGGTATCGCGGGCGGGCGATACAGTGTACGTGTGCGGATCCGATTAGACCTTGCCTACGACGGCACCGATTTCTCCGGCTGGGCCGTGCAACCTGGCCTCCGCACGGTGCAGGGCGAGATCGAGGCCGCGTTCGATCGAATCATGCGCTTGGATGAGCCCGCGCGCCTTACTGTCGCGGGTCGGACGGATGCCGGGGTGCATGCGCGGGCGCAGGTCGCGCACATCGACATACCCGAGTCTGCGTGGGAGGCGCTGCCTGGGCGAAGCGATCGCCCACCGGAGGAGGCCGCGGTGCGCAAGCTCAACGCGGTGCTGCCTGACGACATCGCGATCCACCGCGTCTCGGCCGCCCCTGTGGGTTTCGATGCGCGGTTTTCTGCCGTGTGGCGAAAGTATTCTTACCGGGTGACGACGACGCGCGATCCGTTCCATCGCCGATTTGCGTTGCTCCACCCCGATGCACTTGATTTGGCTTTACTTAACGAGGCGGCGCAGGCCTTGCTTGGG
The DNA here is from genome assembly GCA_964450475.1 of uncultured Pseudactinotalea sp. Classification (GTDB taxonomy): domain Bacteria; phylum Actinomycetota; class Actinomycetes; order Actinomycetales; family Beutenbergiaceae; genus HY158. The sequence continues at coordinate 3,414 of CAYVDF010000055.1, read as the reverse complement.
GAGCGGGACTTCACCCCGTTTTGTAAGGCTCGACCCGGGGCAAGCGCGATCCGCACGCTCCAGCGGTTTGAGTGGCTTCCATGGGTGAGCGATGGCGCGGAGATCGGCATCGTGGCACACCTGCAGGCCGACGCCTTTTGCCACAACATGGTGAGAAGCCTCGTCGGGGCGACGCTCGCCGTCGGAAATAATAAAAAAACTGTTGCCTGGCTGCGGGAGGTGGCGGAGCTAGCCACACGTTCATCGCAGGTCCACGTCGCCCCGGCACACGCGTTAGTTCTCGAAGGGGTGGGGTATCCTGCGGACGACGAACTCGCCGTCCGTGCGCAGCAGACGAGAGCCGTGCGGACGCTGGGGGAAACCGGCGAAAATACGGGTGTGTGATCCCTCACTTGCTTTGACCGGCGGCGCGCGCGGCGGTAATCTTATTGGCGTTGTGCGTCCGTTTTGCGTGTCGGTGCTTCCCACTCACCTCAGCGCGATCGAGCACCGAAACTGACAATCTAGGGATCGTCATAGGTAGGAGCTTCCCCCGCCTGCGATAAATCCCGCATGCAAGCACAAGAAACGAAGGCTACATACCGTGCGTACGTATACTCCGAAGCCCGGCGAGGTCCAGCGCGACTGGTACATCGTTGACGCAACTGATGTTGTTCTCGGCCGCCTGGCCGCCCACATCGCGACCCTTCTTCGCGGTAAGCACAAGCCGACCTTCGCCCCTCACGTTGACGGCGGCGACTTTGTTGTTGTTATCAACGCCGACAAGGTTGCCCTCACGGGTGCGAAGCTCGAGCAGAAGATGCACTACCGCCACTCCGGCTACCCAGGTGGGCTGAAGGCCACCTCGTATGCGGAACTTCTTGAGAAGAACCCCGAGCGCGCCGTCATGAAGGCCGTCCAGGGAATGCTGCCCAAGAACCGTCTGGGACGCGTTCAGCTGACCAAACTGAAGGTCTACTCCGGTGCCGAGCACCCACACGCTGCCCAGCAGCCTAAGACCTTCGAGATCACCCCGGTCGCGCAGTAAGCGCCCACCAGAGCAACACAGGAGCAAGATCCGTGGCTGAAACCACCACCAACATTGATGAGCTAGAGGACGCCCCCAGCTCGTACACCACCGAAACCGTTGCCGAATCCGGCCGCGGCGAATCGATCACTGCCCCCGGCGCCGGCGTTGGCCGCCGCAAGGAAGCGGTTGCGCGTGTTCGCCTCGTGCCTGGTACCGGCACCTGGAAGATCAACGGCCGTGAGCTCGAGGACTACTTCCCGAACAAGCTTCACCAGCAGCTCATCAACGACCCGTTCACGGTGCTCGACCTGGCGGGCAGCTACGACGTCATCGCGCGCATCAGCGGCGGCGGCCCCTCGGGTCAGGCGGGCGCGCTGCGCCTCGGCATCGCTCGCGCACTCAACGAGATCGACGCCGAGAACAACCGTCCCAAGCTGAAGAAGGCCGGGTTCCTGAGCCGCGACGCGCGTGCCAAGGAACGCAAGAAGGCCGGGCTCAAGAAGGCTCGCAAGGCTCCGCAGTACTCGAAGCGCTAACGGCGCGACCGGCGTAGGCTTGCGCTCATGCCTCGACTTTTTGGTACCGACGGTGTTCGGGGTCTCGCCAATCGCGAGTTGACTGCGGACCTGGCCATGCGGCTTTCGCAGGCGGCGGCCGTCGTCCTCGGCAAGGGCCGCTGGGCGGAGGAACGCCGTAGGGAGGGCCGTCGCCCGACCGCGGTCGTTGCTCGTGACCCGCGTATCTCCGGCGAGTTCCTCGGCGCTGCCGTGACCGCGGGGCTGGCCAGTTCCGGCGTCGACGTGCTCGACGCGGGGGTCATTCCGACCCCGGCGGCGGCCTTCCTGATCGCCGATACCCGCGCCGATTTCGGCGTCATGATCTCGGCCTCACACAACCCCGCACCGGACAACGGTATCAAGATCTTCGCGCACGGCGGCACGAAGCTGCCCGACAGCGTCGAGGACTACATCGAACGCGCCCTCGAAGGGCCCATGCTGACTCCTACGGGGGGCGACGTTGGTCGCATCCGCCGGTTCGCTGACGCCGAGGACCGCTACCTCGTTCACCTGCTGGGTACGCTGCCCGCGCGGCTGGATGGCATCCACGTCGTGTTGGATTGCGCGCACGGCGCGGCCGCGGGAGTGTCGCCGGATGCCTTTGCTTCCGCTGGCGCCACCGTCACCACGATCGGTACAGACCCCGACGGCATCAACATCAATGACGGTGTCGGCTCCACCCACCTCGACCAGCTCGCCCGCGCCGTCGTCAAGCACGGTGCGGATGTCGGGATCGCCCACGACGGCGATGCTGACCGCTGTTTGGCGGTCGACCGCCACGGCAACGTCATCAACGGCGACCAGATCATGACGATCCTGGCGCTGTCGATGGCCGAGCGCGGGCTGCTCGCCGAGCGCGCACTCGTTACCACGGTGATTAGTAACCTAGGGCTGCGTCACGCGATGGCTGAGAACGACATCGACGTCGTGCAGACCTCGGTGGGCGACCGCTACGTACTCGAGGTGCTCAATGAGCGCGGGCTGTCGCTCGGAGGTGAGCAGTCCGGGCACGTCATCATGACGAAGTACGCCACGACCGGCGACGGAATACTCACGGGTCTGCACCTCGTGGCCGAGATGGCGCGGACGGGCAAGTCGCTCGACGAACTTGCCGAATCGATGACCGTCTATCCGCAGGTGCTCGTGAACGTGCGCGGGGTCGACCGGCATGCGCTTGAGGGTAATGAGCCGGTTGCCGAGGCCGTGCGGGCAGTGGAGGCCGAGCTCGGCGACGACGGCCGC